>JAQXGQ010000060.1 GCA_029006795.1 Clostridiales bacterium
ATAATCTTTGTTGCATACCTGTTGCATATGTGTTGCATTTGATGTAAATTCCAACACATCTGACAACGTTCCACAACTTCTGTAACCCTTGTAAAATGGGCTTTTCTTGAATCTCGCGTTTCCGAAAGATTATCTCTTTGAGAACTGTGGTGCACGACGTGCAGCTTTGAGACCATATTTCTTACGCTCTTTCATACGAGGATCACGTGTTAAGAATCCTGCTTTTTTCAGAGTTGGTCTGTAATCTGCATCTACATTTAATAATGCACGAGCGATACCATGACGGATAGCGCCTGCCTGTCCTGTATATCCACCACCACGAACATTTACTAAAACGTCAAATTTATCAGCTGTCTCGGTAGCTACTAATGGCTGACGTACAACAACCTTTAAGGTCTCTAATCCGAAATATTCGTCCATATCTCTTTTATTAATAGTAACTTTACCTGTACCCGGTACTAAATATACTCTGGCAACAGATGATTTTCTTCTTCCTGTTCCGTAATACTTTGTATTAGCCACTGTCTTTCCCTCCTAATTAAAATGTTAAAGCTTCAGGTTTCTGAGCTGCATGTTTGTGATCCGGTCCTGCGTATACGAATAATTTTGTATACATCTCTCTTCCTAAAGGTCCTTTTGGAAGCATTCCCTTAACAGCGTGCTCGATAACTCTTTCTGGATGTTTTGCTAACATTTCTTTTAATGTGGTCTCTTTCATTCCACCTACATAATCGGAGTGATTGTAGTAAATTTTCTGGTCTAATTTCTTACCAGTAACTTTGATTTTCTCTGCATTAACAACGATTACATAATCACCTGTATCGATGTGTGGTGTAAAGATTGCTTTATTCTTTCCTCTTAATACTTTAGCAACTTCAGATGCTAAACGTCCTAATGTCATACCTTCAGCGTCAACTACATACCATTTTCTTTCAATGGTAGCTGGGCTAGCCATAAAAGTTTTCATTGAATCTTCCTCCTAGAAATAATGTTACAAAACGCTTTGCCATGTGAATGTCCAGGACACATGCTGCCACGTTTTCTTAATTGTTTATAGTTTAAATGTCGCTCCGGGGCTTTTGGATTGACATTAATTCACTATCACAGACTTAGATATTATATTACACGACGCCTTGCGTGTCAATATTTTTTTATCTCAGTTTTGTATGTTTTGTATGTTTTGCAAAGTTTTCCACTTTTTTTCAAACATCCACCTTGCTTATCCACAGTATTCCCCGATACAAACTTCATCTAAATACTCAATTCCTATCATGGTAAGCCCATGTGCCGGTGCTGTGGGGCCTGCAGCGCTGCGGTCACATGCAGCTAAAATCTTTGGAATCTGCTCTGGAGAAAGCTCACCGCCTCCCACTTTTACTAAAGTTCCCGCAATAATCCTCACCATATTATATAAAAAACCATTTCCTTCCACCCGGATAGTAATGATATCTCCATCCTTTTTCACCTCACAGGAATAAATGGTGCGGACTGTAGTCTTTACCTGCGCACCCACAGCACAAAAACTCTTAAAATCATGCTCCCCTTCTAAATAAGAAGCCGCTTTCTGCATTTTCTCCACATCCAGCGGATGGTGATAAAAATAGGTATCAAACCTTCTTGTAGGCATTCGAAACGTCCTGTTTAAAATCCGGTATTCATAAGTCTTTCTGCTGTTCTGACACCGCGGATGCCAGTCCGCCGGAACCTCGCAGGAATTTTGTACTACAATATCCTCCGGCAGTCTTTGATTTAAGGCAAAGGATATTTTATCCGCCGGCATTCTGGTATTCGTGTCAAAAATCGCTACATTTCCCAGCGAATGCACTCCCGAATCCGTCCTGCTGGCTCCTGTCACCACGATTTCTTCCCCTAACAGCTCTGTCAGCTTTTTATTTAAAACTTCCTCAATGGTAATTCCGTTAGGCTGTACCTGCCAGCCTTTATAATTTGTCCCATCATAGGCAACAATCAATCTCACCCGCATACTTTTTCCTCACAATATTTCCCTGTCTATAAAATTAGAAGTTCTTAGGTGTGATATTTCACATCTTAGAACTTCTCTTTATACTTACATAGGAAACGGTAAAAACGTTCTGCACAAAAGCACAACTGCAAAATATCCAATCACAATCAGATAGGCAATCCTATCTCTTCCCTCATAATGCAGAGGCTTCATCTTTGTCCTTCCGCTTCCGCCGTTATAACATCTTGCCTCCATTGCCATTGCAAGGTCATCTGCCCTTCGAAATGCAGAGACGAACAGCGGTACTAATAACGGTATCATATTTTTTATCCTCTGCATCAGATTTCCACTCTCAAAATCTGCACCACGTGCCATCTGTGCCTTCATAATCTTATCTGTTTCTTCTATTAATATAGGGATAAAGCGCAATGCAATGGACATCATCATAGCAATGGCATGCACCGGAACTCCAATTTTCGATAAAGGCATCAATGCCTTTTCCAAGCCATCCGTCAACTGGTTCGGCGTAGTAGTTAGCGTCATAATGGATGTTCCTAAAATCAAATAAACCAGACGAATGGTCATTAGAATTGCATTTTGAGCTCCTTCCGCCGTAATATTAAAAATCCAGAAAGAAGCAATTGGTTCTCCTGGTGTCAGAAACAAATTAAATACTGCTGTAATGAGCATCAAAACCATAATTGCTTTTAATCCCTTCACCATAAACTTAAAGGGAACTTTTGACACCTTGATAATTGCAAACAAAAATACGGTTGTCACCAACAATGCTGCAATCCCCCTAAAGCAAAACAGGGACACAATATAAAGCATAGTCGCAAACAGCTTTACTCGCGGGTCTAATTTATGAATCACAGAATCGGCCGGATAATACTGACCTAATGTAATATCTCTTAACATGTTTTTCCTCCGTATCAGGATAACTTAAAAACATCCCGGGCATTTTTTCTCACTTAAGATGAATGTCTGTCTTTTTCGAATCAATTCCCGTCAATGCCTCTAACAGACTTGCCCTCGCTTCTGCGATGGTGGTGGCATCCGTATCTACCTGAAGTCCAGAAGCTTTTAATTCATTCATCAGGTATGTCACCTGGGGAGCCGCAAGTCCTACCGCCTCTAACTCTTTGTAATGTCGGAACACTTCCTTTGGAGTACCGTCATACATCACGCTTCCCTGATTCATCACGATAATCCGCTGCACATACTTTGCCACGTCCTCCATACTATGCGAAACCAAAATTACCGTAATCCCACGCTCTCTGTGCATTCTCGCCACTAAATCAAGAATTTCATCCCTGCCCGCCGGGTCAAGTCCCGCCGTAGGTTCATCTAAAATCAAAACTTCCGGTTTCATAGCAAGAACACCTGCAATAGCAACACGCCGTTTCTGTCCACCCGACAAATCAAACGGAGACTGATAATAAAGTTCCTCCGGCATTCCCACGCTCCGCAAAGCCTCAAATGCACGAAGTCCCGCTTCCTCCTTTGTCAATCCCTGGTTCTTTGGTCCAAAACAGACATCATCAAAAATCGTGGTCTCAAAAAGCTGATGTTCCGGATACTGAAACACCAGTCCCACTCGGTTTCTTAATTCCCTCAGGTCAAAATCATCGTCATAGATGTCTTTCCCGTGAAAATATATGGAACCGGAAGTTGCCTTCATCAGCCCGTTTAAATGCTGAATCAATGTGGACTTGCCAGAGCCGGTATGACCGATAATGCCGATGAACTGCCCGTCTTCTATTTTTAAATTGATATCCTTTAATGCCTGTATCTCGTAGGCAGTATTAGGGCTGTAAATATGATTTACTTTGTCTAAAATGATTGACATGTGGTGGCGCACCTTTCTGTGTAGTTTTTGGAGTAGGGACACTTGGAATTTCCAAACTGTTTACTGGCAAGAGTTACTGACCATTCTCTGTCTCAACTTGGGCAATTCGCAAAATATGCTGCACCAATTCTTCCCTCGTCAGCACCCCGACCGGAATATCTAAACCGGATTGACGGAGCAAATCTGCTAAAATTGTTACCTGCGGAACATCCAAGCGGTATTCTTTTAATTTTCCCACCTGAGAAAATATTTCACGGGGAGTTCCCTGCATCACTACTTTTCCCTCATCCATGACAATCACTCTGTCTGCGTCTACTACCTCTTCCATGTAATGGGTAATAAGAATGACTGTCACGCCTTTTTTCTGGTTCAGTTCATGTGCGGTTCTTATGACTTCTTTTCTTCCGTTAGGGTCAAGCATCGCTGTCGGTTCATCAAAAACGATACATTTAGGCTCCATCGCCACTACACCGGCAATAGCAACTCGCTGTTTCTGACCGCCGGAGAGCTTATTAGGGGAATGGCTGCGGTATTTTAACATTCCTACCGATTTCAAACTTTCTTCTACCCTCTGCCAGATTTCTTCCGTGGGGACTCCAATATTTTCAGGTCCAAATCCCACATCCTCTTCTACTACACTTGCAATAATCTGGTTGTCCGGATTCTGAAATACCATACCCGCCGTCTGACGTACCGGAAGAACATTCTGTTCTTCTGTCACATCCATGCCGTCCACCCAGAGACTTCCCTCTGTGGGCATCAGCAGTGCATTGATATGTTTGGCAAGAGTGGATTTTCCCGAGCCGTTGTGACCTAAGATAGCAATAAACTGTCCCGGCTCCACGTTTAAATCCACATGGTCAAGAGCCGTCTGGATAGACTCCACATTTCCCTCTTCGTCCCGTCTGATATATTCATGTACTAATTGCTTCGCTTTGATAATTCCCATGTAAGATATTCTCCTGCTATATTTTGTGACCTGCAAGTTTATACTAATATAAACTTGCACACGAAACAGCTTCCATATATGATATGGTTGCTTTATGATTCCCAACGTAACCGGTGCAGTTCTCCCTGCAGTTTCATATGGTCAAAATGATTCTGCCGCAATGCCTCATAAAGCACGATTGCCACGGAATTAGACAAATTAAGCGAACGAGTCTCCCCAATCATGGGAATCCGCACGCAGGTATCCGGGTTCTCCTTTAAAATTTCCTCTGGAATACCTGCACTCTCTTTTCCAAACATGATGAAACAGTCTGGCTCATAGGAAACCTCTGTATAGACATGTCTGCCCTTTGTGGTTGCCATATAAATCTTTGCTCCCGGGTTCTTTTCGCAGAAATCCTCCCAGTTGACATAGGTTGTTACATCTAAATCTTTCCAATAGTCCATTCCTGCACGCTTGATAGACTTTTCATCTAACCGGAAGCCCAACGGTTCAATCAGATGAAGCTTCGTTCCGGTTGCCACACAGGTTCTTCCGATATTTCCCGTATTCGCCGGAATTTCCGGCTCATATAATACAATATTTAGTTCAGCCATTTTCAAGACAAAAGCCGCCGCAAAACACGGCGGCTCCTTTCTCCTATCTCATTTATTTTTTCGTAATTCGTTAATAAAGGCTTCCATACGATCCATGGCCTTCTTTAAATTGTCTAAAGAATACGCATAGGAAATTCGTATAAATCCCTCTCCGCAATCTCCAAATGCCGTTCCCGGAACTACTGCAAGTTTCTGTGCATTTAATAATTCCGTCGCAAATTCTTCAGAGGTCATACCAAATTCTTTAATACATGGGAACGCATAAAATGCACCAAAAGGCTCAAAGCAGGATAATCCCATTTCTTTAAACCTATGTAACAGATAACGGCGTCTGCCGTCATACTCTTCCCGCATTGCTTTCACATCATCATCACCGTTTCGCATTGCTTCTACCGCAGCGTACTGACTGGTAGACGGGGCACACATAATCGCATACTGATGAATTTTTAGCATCTGTTTGATAATTACTGCCGGCCCACAGGCATAGCCGAGTCTCCATCCGGTCATGGCATGAGACTTCGAAAAACCGTTAATTACGATGGTTCTTTCTCTCATTCCCGGTAAAGATGCAATACTCACATGATTTTCTAAATAAGTAAGCTCAGAATAAATCTCATCACTTAAAACGAAAATATCATGCTTCTTCACTATCTCTGCTATTTTCTCTAAATCTTGTTTTTCCATAACCGCACCGGTAGGATTGTTAGGAAACGGTAATACCAAAAGTTTTGTCTTTGGTGTAATCGCCGCCTCAAGTTCCTCTGCAGTAAGACGGAACTCATTTTCTGCCTTCAATTCAATGACAACCGGAGTGCCGTTTGCTAACACTGCACAGGGTAAATAGGAAACATAACTCGGCTGCGGAATCAGCACCTCATCCCCCGGGTCTAACATGGCACGCATGGCAATATCAATCGCCTCGCTGCCTCCTACCGTTACCATGATTTCCGAATCTATATCATAGGAAATACCATAGCGTCTGGTAAGAAATTTATCAATTTCAACTTTTAGCTCTTTCAAACCTGCATTGGAAGTATAGTGGGTTTTTCCTTTTTCTAATGAATAAATACCCTCGTCACGAATATGCCACGGCGTATCAAAATCCGGCTCGCCGACTCCTAAAGAGATAGCATCCTCCATCTCGCCTACAATATCAAAAAATTTACGGATACCCGATGGCTGAATGTTGACGATGGTCTTGTTTAACGGATTTCTCATGGTATCATCTGTATCCTTTCATCTTTTGGCTGTTCTGCAATTACGGTTCCGTGATCTTTATATTTCTTCAAAATGAAGTTTGTCTTTGTGCTAAGGACAGAATCAAGCGGGGAAAGTTTGTCAGAAACAAACTGGGAAACCTCCCGCAATGTCTTTCCTTCTATCGTTACCATAAAATCAAATCCACCGGAAATCAAATAAACAGAATTTACCTCCGGATAATTATAAATACGCTCTGCCACCTTATCAAATCCCATGCCACGCTGTGGTGTCACACGCACTTCAATCAATGCCGTTACCTTCTCGATTCCTGCCTTGTCCCAGTCAATCAACGTATGATAACCACAAATGATATGTTCTTCTTCCATCTTTTCAAGCTCATTTATAACGGCAGTTTCATCCACTCCGAGGACAATCGCTAACTCCTTTAAATCAATTCGGCTGTTCTTCTCTATAAATGTTAATATTTTCTCACGCATAAAAAATTTCATCCTCCATTCTTTATTCAAACACCTCATATAATTCATCTGTCTTCGGTGGCTCTAAGAATCTTCGCTCGTCCTCATTAATAAGAACTCTGTCATTTCCCTCTGTTGCCTTCCCTATAATCGTAGCAGAGATGCCCGCTTTCTCTAATTCACGCACTAAAGCATTTCCATCCGTTGCCGCCATCAGCATACAGCCGCTAGATATCAGCTTATAAGGATTGATGCCAAAAAATTCACAGACCTCCACCGTTTCCTGACGAATTGGGATCTTTTTCAGGTCGATTTCAAGTCCGACGCCAGATGCTTCTGCCATTTCCCAGAGTGCACCAAAGATACCGCCCTCCGTAACATCGTGCATTGCACTAACGCCAGACCGAACGGCGACTGCGGCCTCCGAAAGAACAGAAATATACTCATCAAACCTTTTTGCCTTTTCCACAAAAGGTGCAGAGAATCTTGTCAAAAGTTCTTCTTCCTTTTCTTTCGCAAGAATTGCTGTCCCTTCAATCCCTATCCACTTTGTGACAAGAATATCCATGCCGCATCTTGCTCCCGCAGTGGAAATCAGTTTTCCGTCTTTTACTTTTCCCACACCGCAGACCGTCACTACCGGCTGTTTCACCACCGCTGTCACCTCGGTATGACCTCCCATAATCTGAATGCCCACCTTTGCACAGGCTTCCTCTACCTGGCTCATAATCCGTTTTAACGCAATTTCCCGCATTTTGGGTGGCAGTAATATAGTAAGAAGAACTCCTATCGGTTCCGCGCCGGAACTTGCCAAGTCATTAGCAGTAATCTGAATGGCAAGGGTTCCGATATCCTGCGCCGTGCCTGTAATCGGATCTGTGGAAAGCACAAGCGTCTCATCCGGTGCTAACTTCACCGCAGCGCAGTCTTCCCCCACGTCAGCACCTAACACCACTTCCGGTCGTTTCGTATGAATTTGTTTTAATACGGAGCGCTTTAGTACATTCTCCGGAACCTTTCCAATCTTCATTCCTGTTCTCCATGCTGTAATGATTTATACTTTCCTACGAAGCAAGGCTGTCTCAATGAGGCAGCCTTTGATTCTAATATAAATTATTGCCCTTCTGAAATGCCGGTATCTACCTGACCATCTCCAATGATTGCCTGCTCCTCCGCAGATGGTGTCGGTTCCGCCGGTTGCTGCACGGCACTTGCCGCTGCCGTATAAGGTGCTACCGCTGCATAAATAGTAGCCTCATCTCCGGTAGCAAGAGCTGCGCCAATCGCTGCTGAAGCATTCGGATCAGCGGAAGCTGTTCCTACATTAACAATCTTCGGTGATGCCTTGTAGGTACTCTTGTTATAAATCTCACGGCTTTCTTCCACGCCGTCCACTGTCACAATTTTCCAAAGCTGTGCCACATATCCCGTATGTTTCTCCTGGGAAACACCGATGTATCCCACCGGATCTCCGGTTCCCACAAACTGTGTTCCCGGATCCTGCTGTGAAACAACCTCACTCTCATAAGTAACCTTGCGATTTGCCGGTCTTGTTTCCTGTCCGAAAATATTGAAAAAGACATTCTTGCCCTGAGTATATCCTTCAATAAAAATCGGTGTATCCTGATTATTGACAAATTTTAAGTCTTTATAGTCCCCTGCAATAGCAGCGTCCATAGAAGGTTTTACATAAGTGACAATCATAGAGTGGTTTGAACGCTCCGTAATCTCTAACTCTGCTAAAATTGCTGCATTATACAAAGTAGTAGATACCTGACATACCCCGCCACCATAGGACTGTACCGTCTGCCCATTTTCATAGGCGCCTGCAAGTTCATAGCCATTTGAAGCGTCTAACGGTCCGATTGTCTCATACACAGAAAACTCTTCTCCCGGATATAATACGGTTCCATTAATTTTGCTAGCTGCATTAGAGATGTTATCACAACGGTTCTGGGTAGAACTGTTGTAATTTGTACTGTAACTTCCCAGTAAATCTTTTATTTTGGAAAGTTCTTCCTTTGTTCCTTTCGGCTCTACAATTTCTGCAGTCAACTCTATGCTTCCATCGGTACCGTTCCACTCACCGCTGATATAGTTTTCAATGTCTTCAACGGATTTTTCGATGTTTACCTCAATCCCCTGTGCTCCTTCCACAATCTGAAATTCGCCATTTTCACGGGTCAATGTGCTGTCTACTGCTTCCTGATCCAACTGATCTGCCTTTTCTTCCAATAATGTGGCTATCACGTCCTCATCTACATCTAAAACCATATCAATGACAACATTGCCATTTTCCAAATCCTTTTTATCTTTATAACGCTTAATCAGATTACCGCTTCTGCAGACATCCATCGCTTTCTGTATCACATTCATATCAGTAAAGGAGGTGCCAAGTTCCGCTGCCGTCACCTCGACACTTTTCTCGCCTGCCGTCAGAGTAAGCACTGCATCACCGACGCTTTTCACATAAGAACTCACTGCATCTGCTGCTTCCTTCTCCGTCATTCCTCCGACAGAAATATTACCAATGTATACGCCTTCTGCAATACGGTCTTCCCCCGCAGCCCGAAGACCTGCCGGTGCTAGCAAAACCAGACCTGCTGTCAGCATAATGCCAAGAAAGACAATTATTTTATTTGATTTTTTCATATTTTCCCTCTTAATCTTTCATTCGTGAACAAATCTTTTTGTTCATTTTATCACAATTGTTCTCTTTTTCAAGGTGCATTACCACGAATATATTTGACTACGTTCCCAAATTTTAGTATATTTTACATGAATGCAGCAAGAATTGTTGTCAGAACCATAGCAGCAATTAATACGATGACAACAGCTGCCAACACCTTTTTATTTTTCTTTTTTCCAAAATTGTACATTTGACTCACCTCGTTTTTGTTTGATTATAACATAGAAAGGATGCTATCTATGAGATTTTTAGGTCTGTTTATTATTATTTGTTCCATATTGTCTTTACTCAGAAAAAAACATACAAAACGTCAAAACAATATCTCTGATAAATTCTGGGAAAAGGAGCGTATAGCGAACCAGACCCGCCGTCAGGATATCCGCGACCTCCCCTATATTACCATACCTTTAGAAAAATTTCCAATAGGCATCTTGGAAAATGATACAATAAAAGAATGTGAAAATATCCTGAGCGAGCTTTCCGAAAAACGAATTTTAAATCTGGGTACCCAGACCAATACAGATTTGAAGCTCGCCTACGGTTCTGCCAACTTAAGCTCGCTCACAGAATATGAACAGAATTTCACAACCCTGTGCCAGACTTTAGTGACCTACGCTTCCGCACTTCTCTCCGAAGAGCAGCCATCCTCTGCCCAGACTGTTTTGGAGTACGGCATTAGCATCGGTTCTGATGTCAGCCAGAACTTTCTTCTTCTGGCAGATATTTACAAATCGCAGGGCGCTGTCGGAAAAATTGAGGAGCTGATTGCCACTGCCGAACAGCTCGATTCTCTGATGAAACATTCTATCTTAGAGAAATTAAATCAGAAATTGGAAGAATAGTCATCTACGCTTTGGGTATTCTCCCATACTTTGCGATCAGCTGATCCGTAAGACGTGATGCCTCGCTCTTTGTAATTCCTTCTAAGCTGCGTGGCAGCTCTATGTTATGATAAACTGCAAATTCCTGTAAATGCCGGATTTGCCGCGGTGTTGCCGGAGATTGCTTCTTTGCCGCATACTGTAAAGGTTTTGGTTCAAAACTTTCCTCGTTTTCTTCTCCATACACTTTTTTCAGCGCCTCAAAAATCTGTGCTGTCTCGATGGCATCATCTAATGCCCGATGGGCATTGCTCCGCTCGATTCCAAAGTATCTGCACAAATTTTCCAAATTCTTTTTTTCCTCTTCCGGTAAAAATTTCCTTGCCAGCTTTAAGGTATCCACCGCTTTCCGCTCGAAGGAAAATTTGTGGTTGACCGCCCACTGCTTTAAAAAGCTGTAATCAAAGATAATATTCTGTCCCACCAGTATTTCATCACCCACAAAGGCAAAAAACTCTTCCATCACGTTTTCCGGCTCTTCTCCCATTTCCGCCATCTCATCCGTAATTCCGGTAAGATTCACAATTTCCTCCGGCAGTTTTTCCGGTTGCTTTATTATCGCAGAAAAAGTATCTTCTACCACCCCGTTTCTCACCCGCACGGCGCCTACTTCTAATATCTTATCCGTTTTCGCCTTAAGCCCTGTCATCTCTAAATCTATTACTACATAGTCCTCTATCAATTTATTGTCCCACTTTCCGATTTATTCCAGATTCGAATCATTTTCCTCCGGCACAACCCACTGTACCTTTGCCTGATAATCTAACGGGTCTCTGTCACTATAATCAAAGAGCGCATACACCTGTGTTTTTTGCCTATCTGGAAGTTTCTTTAATGTTCGCTTCTCCTTTCCCGGAAAACGATAGAAAAATTGTTCTATATGAGACTGTTTCCCATTTTTACAGTAAGTCCTGGTAACATTTTTCCATCCGCTGACATCCGGTGCCCATGACGGTCTGCTTTTGCAGTTTTCCCGATAATACAGATCAAAAATCAGGCTCTCCTGAATCATTGGAAGCACTTTTTCCTTAAATTCTTCTTTCGAATACCAACCACCGTCTTGCTGTAATACAGGTATTTCTTCTATAAATTCCAACAAAATTTCCGACCGCCGCAGTCTCGAATGGCTCATGGAAAAATATCCCTTTTTCTCGTAGAAATCCCCCATTTTCTGAAACATGGCAAAGGCACTAGGAAACAGCACATCAAGCAGTTTCATCGTCACTTCGAACTGACCGCTGTTATAATAAACCTCCAGCATCTCCTCCACCCGTTTGATACGAATCACCTCATCAAAATCCAGCCAGCTGTTTTTTAAAACTTCGTAAGGAGGTTTGCTGCGATAACAAATACCATATTCCTTTGCATGCGCATACATATAAGAACCTTTCAGTACCTTTAAGAAACCAAGCTGCAGTTGGTTCGGCTTTAAAGCATATATCTCGTCAAAGGATTTTGCAAACGTATCGTAATCCTCGTAGGGTAATCCTGCAATCAAATCCAGATGTTCATGGATATTCCCTGCTTTTTGAATTTTTTGCACTACCTCCTTTAACCGTTCCAGTTTCATGGTACGGTGAATTTCCGTAATGGTCGCTTCATTGGTAGACTGTACACCTATCTCTAGCTGTATCAGTCCCGGACGCATGGTCCCGATAAGTTCTAGTTCCTCCTCTGTCAGCAAATCCGCCGATATTTCAAAATGAAAATTCGTGATACCGTTATCATGTGCTTTCAGATAACGCCAGATTTCCATTGCATGCGTATGGTTACAGTTAAAAGTTCTGTCCACAAATTTTACCTGCGGCACCTCCTTATCAATAAAAAATTGTAGCTCTTTTTTTACAAGTTCTGTATCACGGAACCGTAGTTTTTTATCCACAGAGGACAAACAATAGCTGCAGGAAAACGGACAGCCGCGACTGGACTCATAATAGATAATCCTGTTCTTGAAATCCTCTATCTTATCATAGCAAAACGGAATGGTACTCATATCAAGAGGCTCCTCTCCCATAAGAACCATCTGTTTCTCCTGCCTTAAGTTTTTAGCCGGTCTGTTCTCTGCATAGTGTTGGCACAACCGACAGAAAATTTTCTCTCCCTCTCCCACCATAACTCCGGTTACCTCCGGATGCTTACTCAAAAAATCATCTACCTCATAAGAAACTTCGGGGCCTCCTACCCAGATAGGTACTTCAGGACACAATTTATGAAACTCCTCCATCAGTTCTTCCACATACGTCATATTCCAGATATAACAGGAAAAACAAAGAACATCCGGCTTTTCTTTATAGATTCCCTCCAGAATATAAGAAACGGAATGATTAATGGTGTATTCCCCAAGTGCAATTTCACAGTCCTCCGGCAGCATGGCGTATTTTTCTGCATAAGCCCGCAGGCTGTAAACGGCAAGATTAGAATGAATGTATTTGGCATTAATGGCTGTCAGTAATATTTTCATAAGAATACTCTACTTTCTAATATTATATCCACAAATTATACTCTCCCCCCAGACGTCTTTCAACCTCAGAAAACCCAAAATGCCAGAAGCAGATTTCCTCAAAGCCGCTTCTGGCACTTCTCTATTCTAATTTATACATCCCCGTATTCAGACCATAATATGTCTTACAATCACATCAACACCAGCAATCCACAAAAGCACCGCTCCACAGACATAGGCTTTCGTCTTATGAACAAACCCAAAATGATAGCCTGTGTAAACTCCGGCAGCAACCACGATGACTGTCAACAGCACAATCATTATCAGCATAATGCTTAAATTTGTTCCTAAAAATCCAAATGCAATTCCTGTTAACAGCGTATAGATACTCGTCATTGCCGTCATTCGCAAAAATTCATGCAGCCCGATGCGTTCTTCCCGATGTTCATAGATGCGCTCATTGCGAATTGCTTTGGCAATCAGCCGCACTCCCAATACGAAGAAAATAACTGCTGCCATAATCAATCCCACAAACCGCTCATCATGTGCCGTTTCATTTTGATAAAGGAGTTTTGCTAAATAGCTTCCCACAAACAATGCCGCCATCTGCCATACCGCTGCAAGAACACAAACCAGGCTAAGCTGTTTTTTATCTACTTTTGCCACCAATGCCCCCTGGCACTCCATAGCTCCGAATATATCCAATGAGATACCCGCTATAATGAGCAGATTTTCTATTGCGTTCATTGTTATCCTCCTTTATCACTTTCTCTTTCTTATTATACTCTCTATAATTATTTTTCCATAGTACCTATAGATTAATCTTCATTTTTTATTGCATCCGTCTTTATAATGAATTTTACACTTCCGTCTACACCTTCTGCAATATCCGTAAAGCTCTGATAATCTGCACCTGCGTCTAAGACTGCCTGTATACGGTCTAACAACGGCTGTATATCTCCATTATAGGAATTGATAATTTCTTCAATACCCTCTTCATTGAATTCCACAATTCCGTCTGCAAGCTCATGTGCACCATCCTTCAACTGGTCTATTCCATCTACGATGGCATCTGTACCGTCCTTTAAATCAGAAGCTCCCTCATTCAATTTATCATTGTTAGAAGCTAACTCTTTTCCACCGTTATTTAACTGTGCAATTCCTGAGATCAGCGTAGGTACAGAATCTGCAAGGCTCTGCGTTCCCTCTGCTAAGGCTTTGCTTCCGGTAACTAAACTGTAACCGCTCTCTGTTTTTTGTTCAATATTTCCGGCAATATTTTTCTTTGTCTGTTCTGCCGCAGATACTGCTGCTGTTCCTGCCGCACCCTTTGCACCCTCATAAGCTGCTGTTTCAGCCGCTGCTTTCGCTCCCGATACTGCTGCCGTTCCTGCTGCTGCTTTTGCTCCTGATACTGCTGCCGTTCCTGCTGCTGCTTTTGCTCCTGACACTGCTGCTGTTCCCGCTGCTGCTTTTGCTCCTGACACTGCTGCCGTTCCTGCTGCTGCTTTTGCTCCCGATACCGCTGCCGTTCCTGCTGCTGCTTTCGCTCCTGTTACTGCTGCCGTTCCTGCTGCTGCTTTTGCCCCTGACACTGCTGCCGTTCCTGCTGCTGCTTTTGCTCCCGATACCGCTGCTGTTCCTGCTACACTCTCTGCAGAAAGTTTTGCCGTATCGGCAACTCCTGCTGCAAGCTGGTCTACTGCACCTACCATAGCAGATGCAAAATACTCTGCTACCATTTGTGCTTGTTCTTGAGTTAGCCCCCTACTTTGCAAATCTTGTGCCACACCACTTAACTGACCATTTAAAGCATTTGTAATCTGTGTCTCTGCACCTGCCTTTATAGCATCATACTGCCCTGCTGCAAATGCTGCATCTACTGCCTGTACTGCCTGATTCTTGATTGCCTCTGCCTGTGCATCTACTGTAGCTTCTGCCTGCGCCTGAATCGCCGCTGCCTGGCTGTCTACTGCTGCCTCTGCCTGACTCTGAATCGCTGCTGCCTGACTGTCTACGGTTGCTTCTGCCTGTGTCTTAATTGCTTCTGCCTGTGCATCTACTGTACTCTCTGCCTGTGCTTTCACAGTCTCTGCCTGCGCATCTACCGTACTTTCTGCCTGGACTTTGATTGCTTCTGCTTGCGCATCTACTGCAGACTGCGCCTGACTTTGAATGGTTTCTGCCTGCGCATCTACTGCACTTTCTGCCTGGCTCTGAATATCTGCCGCCTGTTTTTCCACACTTGTTCTTGCAGATTTTTTGATACTGCTTTCCTGTTTTTCAACAGAGCTCGTCACCTGTTTCTGTAAGCTGCTCTTTTCCTGTTCTGTAAATTCTGTGTTCAAAGCCTTATCTAAGGTAGCTACTCCACCGGCAATGGTTGCTGCACTATTATTTAATGTTGTTGCCCCATCAGAAAGTGTGGAGGTCTTATCAGCAAGTTCAGAAATGCCTGCTGTTAATTTTGAAGCTCCATCTGTATAATCTTTGATTCCTTTTTTCAAAGTAGAAACACCATCGGAAAATTCCCCCATGCTGGATCTAAGCGTATCCACACCTTCCGCTAACTGGGAAGAACCATCCTCTAGCTGTTCTGTAGCATCCGTCAGAGTATCTAACAAATCATCCACATCTGATAAATCATTTTCTCCATCAGTATTGATAAAGTTCGTCGCATTTGCCACTACTGTCATGGTCATGCCAAGCTCAAAATTCTCTACATCTGCAGTAACCTCAAAATACTCTGGAATACTTACATCCCCGTCAAAATCTTTCTCTGTCACATCTAAGCTTTCTTTTAGTCCCGGGAGCGTATATCCAATAACAAGATTATTGTTTCCGTCTGCAATAACCTTTCCGTTTTTCACTTTAACATCTGTAAAACTATCGTCTAAAATCATGCCACCGATAGCCACAAAAGGCACATAGACCTCTGTTTTCTCTCCGTCTATGATTGTCTCGACTTTCTCGTTATTGGTGTATTCCACACGAATGGTCACTTCACCGGACTGTCCGGCAAGTTTCTCCGGTGTAATTTCTTTTCCATCTAAAAAATATGTGATATTCTGGGACACAGGCAGTTTTTCTGTGGATGTTCCCTGATAAAAGATATCATTTCCATCTGCCTTCCAGGTAACCTTATTGCCCTCCTGTGTAAAGGTCTCATCGCCTTTGACATTCTCGATATCCTTTAACGTAGAAGCATCTTCTAGCGTATCTTTATCCTCCGAATTAACCAGATGATCCGATACGATGATATTTTTCTCTTTTCCGGTGCTGTCTGCAATGACATAGACGGTTTCTTCTTTTCCGATTTCTTTTTCTTCAATGGAAATATTCTTCGTCAGTTTGTCTGCTAATTTCTCTCCATCCTCTTTTTCATCCGTTTCTTCTGTCTCTTCCACTGTCTCTGTGCTCTTTCCTGCACTGTTTTTTGCTGCCACACTTGATGCAGATACCCCTGTTCCAAGCAGTGTTACTACTAACACTCCTGCAATAATTCGAATAGCATATTTATTTTTAAATCTATTTTTTAATTCCGGTAACTTCATATTTCAATCCTCCTGTTTTCACTCAAAAATAAAACATTTACTGCATTATTACATTATTTTCTGTCGTGTCAACTGTCTTGCTTTTCTTACTGCGAAATCCGATGCTGGTCATGCAAATCAGTTTGTCGAATACCATAAACATTGCCGGCAGGATAAACGCAACCACTAAAAGGCTGACTACTGCACCTCTTGCAAGCAGCATACACAGGGAGCTTATCATATCGATACTTGAATACATACCGACACCGAAAGTTGCTGCAAAGAAGCTCAGTGCACTTACGAATACAGACTGCAGGGAACTGTTTAGCGCAAAGATAATCGAATCCCGTTTGCTCTCTCCCTTACTCCTTGCTCTTTTATATTTATTTGTCATCAAAATTGCATAATCAACCGTTGCTCCTAACTGAATGGTTCCTATTACGATAGAAGCAATAAACGGAAGAACCGTTCCCGTATAATGTGGAATACCCATATTAATAAAGATTGCAAACTCAATTACCGATACCAAAATAACCGGAAGGGAAATTGATTTTAAAACAATGGCGATAATAATGAATATCAAAATAATGGACACTGCATTGACGGTCTTGAAATCCTTATCTGTAATTGTAATCAAATCTTCCGTACAAGGTGCCTCACCAATTAGCATAGCTGTCTTATCATAATGTTTGATGATTTCCCGAATAGAATCACACTGCTCATTTACCTCGTCAGTTCCTGTCTTATATTCAGACATTACATAAATCATCTGATATTTTCCATTATCCAGCATTCCTTTGATATCATCCGGGATCATTTCCTTAGGTATTGTCGGCCCTAGCACAGAATCAAGACCCATAGCAAGTTTTACGCCTTTGACATCTGCAATTTCATTTTCCATATTTCGCGCATCTTTTGAACTTAAGTCACTGCTTGCTAAAACGATGTGGGTTGCTCCCATGTCAAAATCATTTTCCATTGCATTGCCGGCTTTTACGCTCTCAAGATTTCCCGGAAGTGTTCCCATAAGATCATAGTACACTTCATTATGGCTCTGTCCATAATAAGCCGGGCCTAAAATTACAAGAAAAAGTACAAGAAATACCCAGAAATACTTGGTAACAAAATTTCCTGTTCTTCCCAAATCCGGTATCAATGCTCTGTGTCTGGTTTTTTCAATCCATTTATCACAGACAAGAATCATGGACGGCAGAATTGTAACACAACCAATTACTCCGAATACAACCCCCTTCGCCATGACAACGCCAAGATCCATACCCAGCGTAAAGGTCATAAAACACATTGCTAAGAAACCGGCGATAGTTGTGATGGAACTTCCCACCACTGAAGTCAGAGTCTGCGAAATTGCATGCGCCATAGCACGCTTCTTATCTCCCGGATAACGCTCCTGATTTTCCTGATAGCTATGCCATAAGAAAATAGAATAATCCATCGTAACCGCTAACTGCAATACCGCTGCTAATGCCTGGGTAACGAAAGAAATCTCACCTGAGACAAAATTCGTACCGAGGTTATAAACAATTGCCATACCGATACTTAACAGGAAAATAACCGGTATCAGGAAAGAATCCATTGTAAGTGCCAGTACCAGTGCAGACAATCCCGCTGCAATTGCAACATACATAAGAACCTCACTGTTACAGATTTTCTTGATATCTGTAACCACCGCTGACATACCGCTAAGCAGACATTGTTCATCCGTCAGTTCCCGGATTTCTTCAATGGCATCTAGCGTCTCATCTGCTGACATAGAAGTATCAAAGGTAATTATCATCAACTGACTTCCCGTGTCTGCGTTTTTCAGTGCATCCTGCAAATCCTGAGGCATAACATCCATCGGAACGGAGATATCTGCAATTGCACCATACCAGAGAACCTCCTTCACATGCTCTACCTCTTTGAGTTTCTCTTCTAGCTGAACAACCTCTTTTTCCTCCATGCCGTCTATCACGGCAACGGAAAAGGCTCCTGTTTCAAACTCATCCAGCAGAATTTCCTGCCCCTTCATAGTCTCAATATCCCCGGGCAGATACGATAGAATATCGTAGTTAATCCTCGTATTCATGTAGCAGATTCCCGTTGGAATCAAAAGCAAAAAACTTAGGATCAGGATTGGTATCCGATATTTCACTACCCATTTTCCAAACTTAATCATCTTTTTTCATCTCTTTCCTTTATTTTTTATTTTCGTTCGGATTTTACTATAAAAAAAAAGATCGAATATGAACATATTCAATCTTTTTGTTCTGTATCTGCATAATATACACATTCCAGAAATTGTATATTTAAAAAAACATATTTTTAAAAATGTATCACTCATACTCCACTCAAAATATCCTCCATAGAGCGTTTGATGATATAGTCATAAATCTCCGCTAACTCCCGTCCCGATATTGTCATGCCGCTTTGTATCCAGGTAATTACCACATAACACATGGACTGGGCATAATACTGGGCAATTCGCTCCGGTGTCAGCCACACATACTTCTGCAGCTTTGCTGCCTTTGAATGCTCTATCACTTTAAGCAACACCTTTTCCACGCAGGACCTTGCAATACTTTCAAAGGAATTCTGCCCCTCTAAGCGGCTTGCCCTGGTATAAAACTCCTTTTCCCTTTCAATATTGCTAAATAGCAACACCAAACCTTCGTTAATCATGCCATTTTTTATCAATGGCTCAATCGGCTCTAGCAACTGGGTATCTATAATCCACTCCAACAATTCATACTTGTCCTGAAAATGATTATAGAATGTCGGTCTTATCACACCGGCTTTATCCGTAATTTCTTTAATTGTAATCTTCTCAATTGGCTGTTTTGCTGCAAGTTCCTTAAAACTTTCCGCCAAAAGTGTATCAATCGCACTCTTCCCCTGTCCAGTCATAATTCCCTCATATCAACATACTAAAGTCACATTAATGTTCTGCCAATGGTAATATTTCTTCCTGCCGGGTCATCCCTCAGATTTAGCATCTCTCCGGTTTCCACGACCTTTACAAGCGGGCGAAGCGCAAAATCGTGAAAGTTTTTTGCCACAACCGCATGCTGTCCATTAGAAAGTTCTACCTCGCATCCGATAGGATAAACAGCTATCTTTCGTATAAATATATCCACAATTGCCGGGTCAAACTCTGCACTAGCCATTGCCATCAGATACTCGATTGCATCCGACGGAGCTATCTGCTCTCTCTGCGGGCATTTCGACACCATAGAATCATAGCAGTCTGCCAACTTGATAATCCGGGCAAAAAGCGGTATTTCTTCCCCTGTACTGCCCATCGGATACCCCTCCCCATTAAACCATTCATGGTGCATCAGCACCCCGGTATGGACACGGGAAGGAAAATTATAAGCGCTTCTCAAAAACTCACATCCCAACTTCGGATGCTTTTTCCAAAGTTCACGCGCCTCACCATCTAAAGGCCAACTTCCATTTATAACCTCTTTGTCTAAAAATTTCTTACCTATGTCATGGAGCATGGCAGCGGTAGTCAGTTCAAACAGCTGTTCCCTGTCTAAACCGTATCTTGCCCCCACCATAACAGAAAGCGCCCCCACATTTACAGAATGATAATAGATATAGTCATCATAATCCCGGATATCCATCATGTTACACATGATATCGCCATTATTCAAAATGTCGTCCACTACATTCTCGACAGTCATCCGAAGCTTGACTTCACTAACAGGCAAATCCCTTTCATCCACATCAAAGTCAAACAAATCGTGTATTAAATTTAATGTCTGACATCTTACCTGCGGGCTTAAAATCTCTTGTATCTCGATGCCACGTGTAAACTCATCATCTATGTAAATACCGGGAAACCCTAAAAATTCCAGATTGGAAATATATTCCGCGCTTAAAAGCAAATGTCTTGCTAACAAAAGACGCCCTGAGCCATCATAAATATCCTGCCCTAAAGCCATTCCCGGTACTAATTTACTTGTTGGCATATAACGCATGTATTTTCCCTTTCAAAATAAAACATTGGTTATATTTTATAACAATTATTCTGCAAATTCAACCGTCACAAAGTACCCTTTTGGAGTCTCCTTAACATCCACCACCGTTCCTTCGGATGACTTAATACGTTCACTGACCGCATAATTTGCAGACATGGCATATGCTTTTCCTAACGTATAATAATAGGAGTTTGGAAGTTTTCCCTCTGTGACCGGCAGCACATCACCCACCTGCAACAGTCCTGTGCGTTCCATTTTAAACTCTTCTCTTCTCATGTTTCCCTCACTTTTCCCCAAATCCCCCATTTTGTGCCTTTGCTTTTGTTTTTATTCTTCCGTGTCGTTATCTACTTCTTTATATTCCACGTCCAAAGCCTCTGCCTCCTGCCGTGCTGCCTTTTCCATCCGCACTGCCTTCGTTACCACCCACAGGTCTGAGACTCCATCATAAATCAATGCAATTCCAACAACCTGTATTGCCAGCTTCACCACACCGATGGCATTGACAATACAGATAACACCAAATATCAGACTAATAAATGCAATAATCAGCATAGACCACCATTTCTCGTAACCGTTTCTCTTCGTCTCAATAGCGAGCTTAATATCCTGAATCGCGTGAATAGCAAGAATTGCTCCAATTACAATGGGAATAATCCCTTCCACACGCTCCGGTTTGATAAAAACCCAAAAGCCCACCAGCATTACGACAAGTCCCAGTATTCCGGAAAATGCCTGTACTGCCCGGTTCATAAAGTAAGACACCAGATTAACAATACCCATGATAATCAATCCTGCCGCTAATACCTTACAGAAAACATCAATGGTTTCCTTCGGCCAGATTAACAGTACCACACCAATTGCCACACAGACCACGGCACTTAAAATCATACTTGCCTTTACCCTCTGAAAAAATTCTTTCATACTCCACCTCTTCCTTCGCATCTGTTTACAGTCTATTTCATTTCTGACCACAAAATACTCATTTTCTTCTCTGTCATTTATTTCAATTCTAATATTTCTCCTAAGCAGTGTCAACCCGACTGCCACAAAACTCTGCCCCTAAAAGCTATTCGGCAAAACAGCCATAAAAAAAGACAAAAACACTATAAGATGTGTTACAATACAATTATTAATTATTAAAAAAATTGTTTCAAATATGAAAGGAAACGTCATGGGAAAAGAAACAAAGACAAATGCCATGCGCATTTTAGACAGAAATAAAATTTCTTACGAAATTATCCAGTATGAATGTGATGAATTTATTGACGGGCTGCACACTGCCGAGAAAACCGGAGCACCGGTAGAACAGTCCTTTAAAACCTTAGTAATGCAGGGAAAAAGCAAACAATACTATGTGTTTGTGGTTCCCATCGCCGAAGAAGTAGATTTAAAGGCAGCAGCAAAGACTGTCTCTGAAAAATCCGTAGAAATGATTCACGTAAAGGATATCACTGCCATCACCGGATATGTCCGAGGAGGCTGTTCTCCTTTAGGCATGAAAAAGCAATTTCCAACTGTCATCCACGAAACAGCTGCATCCTTTGACAAAATCTATATCAGTGGCGGGCGCATCGGCACCACAATTGTGGTAAATCCAGATGATTTGTTAAAGGTAGTGCGAGGGCAGTATGCTGATATCATTTTTCACTCATAGGAACAAAGTGGGCAAGCCCACTAAGGCTCCCCTTCCCCTCAATCGTTAAGGGGCTTGTTCACTTTGCGCGCCGGTTGTGGTATGCGTAGCATATCTTTCCTCTCCACAACCGTGCGCATCCTGCACGGAGTGCTTTCTGTAATAGGAAATCCAGAGGAATTTCCTATTACAGAAAAAGTGCACCGGATGGTTTTCAATCCTCCTGATGCACTCTTTTTCTTATTTCCTATTCAAGCTAACATGTTAGCTTGTCAATCCTTCTGCTTCGCCTCTTGCCAAATCCATAATTTTCTGAAGTTCGGCTCCCTCTACCGGAGCTTCGCCGTGGTCTATGTGTTTGCCATCTTCATCGAACTCCCCTAACATACGGGTATTCTTTTCTTTTCCCATCTCTATTGTATAATAACCGGCCTTCTTGGTCTGAGGATTAAAGGTCATATAGATACGATAACATAATGGAGGCACTAACCCTTTTTCTGGTAAATCCACACGAATTAATGTTAAATCCTCTGCAATGTCTAGTGCCATAACGGAATAATCCGCTTCTGAAAACGGATAAAGTTTCGATTCTTTATATGTTTCCGCAAAAATCTGATTGATAAAAGCTTCCTTCTCATCACAAACCTTTGTGACAAATTCTTCTTTTTCCGCAAACAATCGTTTTGGAAGAACACCAAACTCCACCTGTTTTTTCACAAATACCTGGAACTGTTCCGGTGTCATCTTTACCTGTTTCACCTGCGCTGCTTTCTGATCTGCCTCATGGAGTTTCTGAACCAATTCTTTCTTTAATACAAGGTTGTCCGAGAACGGATTAATTACCATACCGCTAAGATTCAACTCAGGTTTTACCACAATGTTATTACATGCCGGAAAAGGCATTCTTAACATTGCCTGGCTTTTAGGTTCCTCCGGTATCTGCTCTTTCGAAGTATATACTACCAAAAACTGCTCTTCATTGCTGTTTTTCAGCAAACAAGGAATTGGCTGATCCGGGGCCTTTAACATAGCCGGAACGAGCAACATCGTAGGACGCAGTAAATTTAATACCGCTGTCAATCCCTCTCTTGTCTTCTCTGCTGCATAATCCTTAATTGCCTGTTCTAATCTATCGTTGGTAATTTCCATTGTTGTTTTTTCTTCCATAATACTAATGATATCCTTTCATTTTTCCTTTTATGAGCAAGGTATTCGCTGTCATTTACAATAGCTGGTAAAACTCTGCTGTTCGCTCATTCGCAAGCACTTACCCACATTGTATCACAACATAGAGGAAAAATGAAGATTTTTCTACTCAATCGTAAATGCAGCTATCTCTTCGTTCAGGCGTTTTGCTGTATTATCACATTTATCAACCTCATCAGAAACCTCCTCTGTACGGTTTCTGACATCCATTGCCTTGTTTGCAATATTAGTAGTTCCCTGTGCACCTTCATTTGTTGCACTGGCAATTCCCTCCATTGCATCAAGCACACCATCAATGGATGCTAACAACTCCTCTGATGTAGCGCTGAAATCACTAATCAGCGAATCAATTTCTTCGGCATCTTTATTATATGCCTCTGCTACCTCACCAAACATATCGTAGCTTGCCACCACATCTGTTGCCACAAACTCCAAAAGCCGTTCTGCATCCTTTGATAAATTTTCCACTGCGGCAGTTACTTCTTCTGTTACTTTCTGAATCTTTGATACCGTCTGTTTTGACTGGTCTGCTAAACCTCCAATCTCCGTTGCCACTACTGCAAATCCCTTTCCTGCCTCACCGGCACGAGCTGCTTCAATAGAGGCATTCAGTGCCAGAAGATTCGTCTGGTTCGTAATCTCCATAATCGCAGAAGAAAGTACTTCTATCTCTTTTACAATCTTTGCTTCCTCTAAAGTTTTCTCTAAGCTCTCCTGTAATTCATTATGTATTGCTCTGGCATGTGCTCTCTGTTCTTTTGTATCAGTCTGCGCCTTTGCTGCACGCTCATGGATATTGGCTGCCTGCTCTGCTCCGTCCTGAGAGCGATATGCAATATTTTTGGCTGCTGACTCAATCTCATGAGACATATTCTTAATTGTCTCAGAAGATGCTGCCGTTTCTTCCATACCGGCCGCAAGCTGCTGAGTCGTTGCAGATACATCTTCCACATTGCCGCCCAGCGCATATACATTTTCTTTTACCCTTTCAACAATTCCGTTTATTTCCGTTCCCTGTTTCTTCACCTCTCGTATCAGTTCACTGACCTGTTTCTTCATATTTCCAAGTCCTTCTCCTAATACGCCAAAGTCATCTCTTCTGTTACAGAGTATTTCAGGCAAAGGCTTGGTAAAATCCCCTTTTGCAATGCAACCGATATATCCCAACGCTTCCTTAAACGCTTTACTTAAGCTATTTCCAATATATATGCACAATCCCACCGCAATTAAGACAATTACAATTTCCACTGCAAGAATTACATATATCGTAGTATCAATACTCTTGCTGATAATTGCCGTTTGTTCTGCCACGGTGGTATCTATATAATCAATATAGTTACCGGTTCCGACTACCCATCCAAAAGGTTCAAAGGATTTACTATAAGAACGTTTCGGTGACGGTTCGGTTTCTCCTTCTTTTGGAAATACATAATCCGCGAAGCCTCCTTCCGGCTCCATTCCGACCCTGATAATTTCCTTTACCATCTGGTATCCTGACGCATCCTTTGTCTCCATACGGTTTGTTCCCTCAGTCGCGCTTCCAAGGAGTACCACATTTGTTCCGTCATAAGTATCCGCCCAGAAATAGCCACTTTCTCCATAACGAAGATCCCGCAATAAATCTGCCCCGACTTTCTGCGCCTCCTCCATGGTATACTCACCTGTCTCGCATTTTGCATAAACAGCATTCAACATGGATATTGCATTATCCACCTGCTCCTGAATACTCTGGTCGTAATCTTTTCTGATACTCTCACCTAATGCCACTACTACCTTTTTCTCAAGTCCTTCTAACTTCAATATAATAATTCCACCCAATGTCATCAGACCAAGCAATGTAACCATTGCCATCAGCATCATCTTGACTTTCACGCTGATATTTTTCATTTCCCCACTCCTTTTGCGTTAATTTATAATACAGATATTATCTCATCTTTCGCTATTTTTGTCTATATTTTTAATTTTTTTATTTATTTCAAATTACTTTTGGTTATTTTTGCACATATATCGAAATACTTCAAGACTTTTTTTCTTCTTCAAGTTAAACTATAATTACAAGCATACAGGAAAAGCAAATTGCTGACTACAAAACTTAGAGGGGGGTTTTTTACATGGCAAAATACATTATGGCTCTCGATGCCGGAACAACAAGCAACCGCTGTATCCTTTTTAATGAAAAAGGCGAGATGTGCAGTGTTGCACAAAAAGAATTTACACAATTTTTTCCAAAGCCCGGCTGGGTAGAACATGACGCAGACGAAATCTGGTCGACACAGTTAGAAGTGGCAAAAGAAGCAATGGCAAACGTTGGTGCTACCGCAGCCGACATCGGAGCAATCGGTATCACAAACCAGCGTGAAACAACTATTGTATGGGACAAAAACACAGGGGAACCAATTCATCACGCAATCGTATGGCAATGCCGCCGTACTTCCGAATACTGCGACTCCTTAAAAGATAAAGGGCTAGTTGAAACATTCCGCCAGAAAACAGGGCTGGTTATCGATGCCTATTTTTCAGCAACTAAATTAAAATGGCTTCTTGACAATGTAGAAGGTGCAAGAGAGAGAGCCGAAAAAGGGGAACTGCTCTTTGGTACTGTAGAGACATGGTTCATCTGGAAACTGACTCAGGGGCAAGTTCATGTAACCGATTATTCTAACGCTTCCAGAACCATGATGTTTAATATCAACACCTTAGAGTGGGACGAAGAAATTTTAAAAGAATTAAATATTCCAAAATGTATGCTTCCTGAACCGAAACCATCCAGCTGTATTTACGGAGAAGCTAATCCGGTATACTTTGGCGGCCCAATTCCAATCGCAGGTGCTGCCGGAGATCAGCAGGCTGCACTATTCGGTCAGACCTGTTTTACCAGCGGAGAAGCAAAAAATACTTATGGAACCGGATGCTTCTTATTAATGAACACCGGAGAGAAACCGGTATTTTCCAAAAATGGTCTTGTGACCACCATTGCATGGGGTCTTGACGGAAAAATAAATTACGCTTTGGAGGGTTCTATCTTCGTAGCCGGTGCTTCAATCCAGTGGTTGCGTGACGAAATGAGATTTATCGATTCCTCACCGGACTCCGAATATATGGCAAGAAAAGTAAAAGATACCAACGGATGTTATGTCGTTCCTGCATTTACCGGACTCGGTGCTCCCTACTGGGATCAGTATGCAAGAGGAACCATCGTAGGTTTAACTCGTGGTGTCAACAAATATCACATTATCCGTGCAACTTTGGAGTCTTTAGCTTATCAGGTAAATGATGTACTTGAAGCCATGAAGGCAGACTCCGGTATCGACCTTGCCGCATTAAAGGTAGACGGCGGTGCAAGTGCCAACAATCTCTTAATGCAGATGCAGGCAGATATCAGTGGTGCTCCCGTTAACCGTCCAATGTGTGTTGAAACAACTGCTATGGGTGCCGCATATCTCGCAGGTCTTGCAGTTGGTTATTGGAAGAGCAAAGAAGATGTTATCAAAAACTGGGCCATCGACCGCACCTTCACACCGGAAATCGATGCCAAAGAACGTGCTAAAAAAGTCAAAATGTGGAAGAAAGCTGTTACTTATTCTTTCAACTGGGCAAAAGAAGATTAATTTTTAAAAGGCAGCCACCTTCCTGTGGCTGCCTTTTCACACAATTTTTTAGATTGCTTGATGTAAGTGTTCACATAACACCTGATATAATCTTTTTGGTTCAATCGGCTTTGCAATATGAGCATTCATTCCCGCTTCTTTACAAATGTGTATATCCTCCACAGTGTTATTAGCAGTCATTGCTATCATCGGTATTGTCCGGGAATCCATTCTATGAGTCTGGCGCATCTGACGAGCAGCATCCAGACTATCCATCTCCGGTATACAAATATCCATGAGAACCACATCAAAATGGAACTCTTCCTTTTCACAGAACAATTCCAATGCCTCTTTTCCACTCTCTACACAGACCACATCCATATTGACATTTTCTAAAATACGTCTGGTAATCTCCACATCCATAGGGTGTTTCTCGGCTAACAGTACTCTTTTTTCCCTAAGCATCTTCCGGATATCCTGCATTTCCAGCTGTTCGCTTTCCTTTTCCGGCTGAATGGATGCAATATCTACATCCAGATGAACCTTTACCTCGGTTCCCTCCCCTAACTCACTCTTTATGGAAATGGTACCCTTCATTAAATCTACAATATTGCGGGTAATGGCAAGTCCTAATCCGGCACCGTTGCGTTTTTCTGCCCTATAACCGGTCTCCTGTGTAAAGGGTTCAAAAAGTATCTTCTGAAACTCCTGACTCATGCCAATACCGTTATCTTTTACCACATAGTCTGCCGAAAAGACATCATTATGGGTTGCATAATTGCAAATACGGAAAGTAACTATACCACCTTCCGGCGTAAACTTCACCGCATTTGCCAGCAGGTTAAAAAAAATCTGCTGAAAACGCATGGGATCTACCATCATATTGATGTTTATCTCCTCCCTCGTCATCTCAAACCGGATATTCTTTCTTCGGCATGCCGGTTCCATCAAAAGCCTCACTCCCTCTGCAAAATCCAAAAACGCATAAGGTCTGGGATGCAGATGGAATTTTCCCATCTCAATTTTTGACATATCTAATAAATCATTCAAAAGCTCCATCAAAAACTCGCTGGCGCTTTGTATTCTGCCTAAGCATTCTTTCATTTTCTCAGGGTCATCCGTCTCTTCCATGCCAAGAGCGGTAGTCCCAACAATGACATTCATAGGCGTCTTGATATCGTAGCTGACCTTCGATAAAAACTCCGTCTTTGCATCCGCTAACCCCTGCTTTGCCATATCCCGTTCCCTATTTGCCCTGTGAACCAGAAATACAGCCGTCACGACCACCACACACAAGACGAGAAACATCAAAATCACCCATACCGTACTTTCCAAACTTCTTCCTCCCCAGTAAAGCATCCTTACCGCTATTTTACCATATACTTTCATCTATTTGAAGTAAGAAGTTCGCCTAAAATTTCCGATAAAATGTAACAGGAATACCCCATTTATTCAGATTATCACAAATATCCCTAAGTAGCTTACCCAGGGATATTTTTCTCGTCCGTCTCTTTTATCACTGATAACGTAACAGCCGCAGACACATAAGAAAATACTTTCTTTTTCTTTGTTCCTTAATCTGCTGCATTAAAATATGTCGTTCTTCTTTCACAATTTCAATGTCATTTCCTGTTGTCTCTCTATCTCCATAAAGTATCTCTTCATAACAAAGCAGAAAACCATAATCACACTCTGGCAAACCGGAAGATATCTGTCTGATACGTTTTCGAAATTCCTGCATCGTCTCCGCCTCATCTCTCACCAACCCATATTGAGACAGCACCCACATATTTTTTCGAAACTCCACTAAAAACTGCTCACTCATTTCCATGTGCCTGTAACGATATCGCCCCAAAAGATAATCTATCAGACAAATCAAAAGAATGATAACCGCTATTCCTACAATACCCACACGAAAAATCTGTTTCTGTCCCTCTGTTATCACAGCTTTTTTCTCTGTCACTTCGGCAATTTCCGACTTCTCTTCCTCCTCTTCCTCTGCTGCCATAAGAGGCGCATGACCTAGTACTTCTTCTGCCTGACCTTTTATCTTCCAGGGTGTATAACGAACCTCCTCATATCCCGGTGTAGGCTCAAAAGGGATCCATCCCACTTCGTCTATATACACCTCCG
Organism: Clostridiales bacterium; assembly: GCA_029006795.1. Classification (GTDB taxonomy): domain Bacteria; phylum Bacillota; class Clostridia; order Lachnospirales; family Lachnospiraceae; genus Roseburia. The sequence goes on from JAQXGQ010000060.1 coordinate 29,122, forward strand.
GCCATGCGTGTGCCATATTAGAATATACCGTCATTTTTCTCTCTTTATTTGTCGGAACGCAAAATCCCTCCACATATCTTGCAGGGATTCCCTCTGCCCTTGCCAACAGCACAAAAGCGGTCGCAAAATAACTGCAATATCCCTGTTTACTCTCCAGCAAGAAGTATTCCAGATAGGAATTTTCATCCTGTATCTCCTCCGGCAGCTTACCCGGTGTTCTGGTATAAGTATAAGAGGATAATTCCGCTTCAATGGCACGCAGTTTTTCCAAATCCGTCTCTGCTCCTGCCGTTATTTCCTCCAGATAATTTTCTACCCTTTCGGACAATATCGGTTTTTCTCCATAATATTCGTAAATATAAGCTCTATGTTCTTCTAAATCCTCTATCGTCGCAAGGGATTCTCCCTTCGGCGAATAACGTTTCATCAGTGCTTTCCATGTTTCTTCCTCCGGCTCTTTCTCTGCTTCAAGCATTTCATAAAATGCCGGATGATCGACATTTATCTGATGATAGAAGGTCTTATATTCCGTCCCGTAGCCTTTCTGCTCTCCAAATAGAAGATTTGTTCCATCATAGACAGGTTCACAGTCTATCGTCTGCCATGTCTTTAACGGAGTAAACACATACCCTGTATCCAGATAATCATACCGTAACGTAAGCTCCGTTTGTGAAACATAGTCGGCTGTTTTTTCCCCGTCAAAGCGCTCCACAGCATACAGCGTTTCCATCGCATCTAAGAAACGGTCTTTCGTGTCTCCCACTGCCACCTGTTCCCATCCCTGCCCGTCAAAGGTATCATAAATTTTTCCAATAAGGTAAATATTAGTGACAAGTCCTCCTTTGCCCTTTATCTCCAGCAAAGCCCGCTTATCCTCAATAAATCCTGCTCCTAACTTTCCGTCCTCTGAAAATCCGCTGACAGCCAGACCAAAATCCTCTTTTCCGTTTCTTGTCGCATTACGGAAATGGGTAATTGCTGCCTCTTTCACATTATGATATGCTGTCTTGACAAATGCCCAGTCATAAGGTTTTTCTGACACCGGCATCACACAACAAAGCAGAAAATAAAGGATACAAAAGGGCAGCAGCCATATCATATAATGTCTGTCATCATGTTCTCTGACCTTTTTCCATTTTTCCTGTGTTGCCTCCACATAAATCATCAGTACATACCAAAGGCAGAATGCCACCCCGAGATGACTTACCGTGACTTTTCTTATGAGACAGATAATCAATGCTGCAAACACTGCCACGGCTGACAGCTTTTTTAACACAGCAAAATGCTCTGCTATCCGCCAGAACAAATAGCAGCCCAAAGCAAGCAACAGAGCCTGAATGCAGCCATACCCTGTTACCCACTCTTCCTTCCATCCGGCTTTTTCTCCTGCCCAGTCCAGATAGTTCAGACAAAATTCATTCAACAGAGTTTTATCTGCCACCAGAAAGCAAAGCAACAGACAACCCAACAGAGAAACGATACAGAATACTTTTGCCCTGCCCCTCGCACCATCAATTCCCACCAGAATCATTCCGCAGGCAAATGCAGCTAAAACATGCCAGACAGATAACTCTGCAATTCCTAATAATTTTCCTGCTCCAAACAGCCCAACGCAAATAAGAAGCAGCACATAAAATAGTCGATACCATACCTGATAGGGGGGATTCTTTTCACTCTTTTTCAAATCAATCCCTCCAGTTCTGCCTCTATTGGCACTACAACAATGCGCCTTCTCTCACTGCTCTGACGCAACAGGCTCTCCGCATCTTTTTCCGTAACAAAATAGAGTACCACCATGACTCCCTGTGCTGCTAATGCTTCTGTCTGTTCTAACATTTTGTCATCAATTTCATGTACCACACCAATTACAATCTTTGTATCAGCAATAATCCCCTGTGCTGCTAATGTTTCCATTAATTCAAGAGAATTGTTGTCTTTATCGAAAAGAACCTTTGCCATCTGCTGATAAAGTGCCCCAAAATGTTCAATCCCCTGCACATGACTTTCCCTGATGTCATTCTGCTGCCAGTACATCGAATAGGGCATCTGGTGTTCTGCAAAAAACATCCCTAATGCTAATACTACCTCTAACATCTGATTTTCCAGAGGCAGATATTTGTATGGTTCCTCACTCTCCCGTCTGGTGTCTAAGAAAATGGTAATTCCCCGTTTTTCCTCACCGATACGGTTTCTTGTTTTCAATTTTTGTTCCCGTGCCGTTGCCTTCCAGTGAATCTGCTTTATGGCATCTCCCGGTATGTAATCCCTTACTGTCACATCCGGCTGACTCTCGGAAAACCACGCATCTCTCTGAACTAACGAAACAACCTCGGGAATGCTGTTTACATTACCGATAGGGCGTACTCTTGGAAGTACAATTGCCTTTATAGTACTCGGCAATTTATATTTCAACCGGAAAATCCGAAAAAAATCTGTTATTGTAACTTCCTTCACCCCTACCTCATACTCTCCCCGATAGCGACAGACAAGGTTTGTCTCAAACGTGTAACGTTCTCCCGGCAGCAATTCAAACTCCATGTCATCCGGTATCTGCTCCACATAAGACAGTTCCGGGAACAACCGGACACTTACACTGGCAAATGCACAGTGATCCCCATTCTGCAAAACGAAAAAATAGGGCATCTCCTGTCCACACAACACCTCCCTGCATCCAACTTCCTGATAAATATGAAAACGTTCGTGCACCACAAGAAGGTACATCAGAGAAACCACCGGTATCAGCGATATTCCAAAGAAAAAGCCATAACTTACCGCCCCACCATAGAAACTGATTGCTAACAGGGAAAGAAGCCACAACAGAAAAAGAACCATTTTGCGTCTTTTCATGTCTTCCCCCTTATACCACCGGTATCTTTGTCTTTGCTATAAGACTTCTTAATATTTTTGAAGTGTCATCTTTCCGAAGCTTTGCCTCCGAGGTCAGCACAAGTCTATGAAGCAGAACCGAATCCGCAATCTCCTTTACATCATCCGGTTTTACATAATCTCTTCCTTCTATGTATGCCCGTGCCTGAGATGCCCTAAGCAGAGCGAGCATTGCTCTTGGACTTGCGCCGAGGACAAAACGTTCTTCCTCTCTGGTGGCAGTTATTAAATCCTCTATATATCCTAATACCATATCATTGATACCGATAGCACAAACCGCCTGTTTCATCTCTAGGACATCCTCTGCCCTGCACACCTTTTCAATAGTATCCGGCGTCTTTTTATCAAGAAACTGCAATGCCATCCTTATTTCCTGGTCTCTTTCGGGATAACCAATCGAAAGGCGCATCATAAATCTGTCCATCTGCGCCTCCGGCAACGGATAAGTTCCTAAAAATTCCACCGGGTTTTGTGTAGCAATAACCATAAACGGCTGAGGCAGCAGATATTTTTCTCCATCTACTGTCACCTGTCCCTCTGCCATTGCCTCAAGCAGACTTGCCTGCGTCTTTGGCGAAGTACGGTTAATTTCGTCCGCTAACAGAATCTGGTGCATTGCCACACCGTCCCGATGTTCAAATTCACCTGATTTCATATTGTAGACAGACATTCCCACAATATCTCCCGGCAATGTATCCGGTGTAAACTGGATTCTTCCGAAGCTGCAGGACATACTTCCCGCAAGCGCACTCGCCAATGTGGTTTTTCCTACCCCCGGAACATCCTCTAGCAGTACATGACCCCCGGCTAACATACAGATAAGAACCTTTCGCACTACCTCTTCTTTTCCAACAAAAACCTTATTGATTGCATTTTCAATTTTGTGTATCAAATCCTTCTTCCCCTGTTTTTATATTTGACAGATAACTGTCCCCTCTCTAAATTACCAACCTTGCCAATATAAACAATATTTCCGATATAAAATATCGATACTTATGTAAAGTTGCATACTATCTTAAGATAAACGAATCTGCCATCTGTTTTAGGCTCTGTGCACATTCATTTAATTGCTGGCTGATTGCAGTATTTTCTTCTGCACTTGCGGCATTATTCTCCGCACTTCCGGCAACCTCTCTTAATTCCTCATTAACATCTTCAATTGCCTTTTGCTGATTCTTTACAAACTCCACAATTTCATCCATATGCTGTTTTGACTGAACAGAGTCGTTCATTCCCTCCTGAATCGTTGCGGAAGTAGCCGTAACCAATTCTTTTCCGGCAGAAACAGCCGATTGTGATGCCGCAATGAGCTTATCTATGTTCTCACTTGCCTGTGCGCTCGATGCAGCAAGTGAACTGATTTCATCTGCAACTACTGCAAACCCTTTTCCGGCTTCTCCTGCCCGGGCAGCTTCAATCGAAGCATTTAAGGAAAGCAGATTCGTCTGGGCAGCAATGTCCTTAATTGTTCCAACAAAGCCCGCAATCTCACCATAACATTGGTCAATGCTATCCATCGCACTTACAAGTTCCATCATCTCACGATTGCCTGCTTCTAAATGTTCCTTTGTAGTCTCTGCATTGTCACGGACAAATACTGCACGCTCCGTAATCTGCTTTGTCTGCTCCGTCAACCGTGCCATATCGTCTGATACATTAGCAACCGCTTCATTCTCCATCGAAGCACTTTGTGCTACATTTTCCGTTGTCCTTCCCAGTTTATCTGCAAAATCTAAAACACTCTCCGCTTCCCTACTAATCTGTTTAAAGGATTCGTTTAGATTATTTACAATGCTTTCTAATGCATCTTTTATCTGCACATAGCTTCCTTTAAAATCTCCATCAATCGTAACCGTCAAGTTTTTATCCGAAATCGCTGTAACCGTATTAGAAATACTGTCAATATAAAATCTAAGGCTCGCAATCGTTTCATTTATGGAATCTGTCAGGTTTTCAATTTCCGTAGAATTTTTCTCTTCATCAAATATTACCGATAAATCACCCTGTGCCACCTGCGTCATTTTGCTACTGATAGACTCTAACGGTCGGAATAAAACACTGATTTTTCCATAAACATCTTTTCTTGTAATTGAAGTTGTCACAAAGTAAATTGTCATGTTCAAAACAATAATCAGGGCAAAGAAAAGCATAAGTGCATACAATGGCTTCACAGAAATTACTTTCCATCCTGTTACCTCGGAAGTGTTCCCTATTCCAAATTTTAAACCGCCTTTATAATCCAAAAAGAGCCTTGTAGTCATATTGGCTTTCACAAGGGACTGATACCTTCCGGAATTTACCTCCTGCACAGTAGGCGTGTTATCCACATTCAGCGAATATTTCTCATTCGGGTGTACAAGGATTGTTCCATCTGCAGTAGTCCAAAAAACATAACTGTTTGCCGTATAGCTTTCCTCAATAAGCGACACCAGATTATCCATATACATATCCATGCCGACCACGCCTGTCATTTTCCCATCGCGGTAAGTTGCCTTAGACAAGGTGATACAGATGCCACCTGTCTGTAAATCCACATATGGATCTGAAATATATACTTTCTCCGGGTCCGCCTGTGCCCCCTTGTACCATTCACGTTCCGTTACAATAAAATCCTCCGGTGGCTGCCACCCACCGCTCATAATGGTAATATTTTCGTCATAGCAGCTGTAAACCGCCGAAATCTGGTCATCCATCGCCACCATGGAATCCACATAACTTAAAACAGCCTCATTATCATTAAGAGTTCCGCTGCTGATGCCGGATGCGATTGCCTCTAGCATACTCACCTTACTCTGCATAGCGCGGTCAATTTCCTCCGTATATTCACTCACCGAACTGCGGTTGTCTTTCAAAGTATACATAATTGCAAAAACTCCGCCAATCAGTATCGATTCCAAACATACAATTATCATTGCTCGGCGCAGTATCTTACCGAATGTATTCCCTATCCTGCTGCTTAACCCCTTTTGGGTTTCCTTCTTGGTCTCCTCTTTATCCATCTTATTTTGTATCTTACTCATAGATATTTTCCTCCAAAACACTAATCTAACAAAGCACTCTCAATTCCATATTGCGCTGCTAAAGAACTTACCGTCCCCTCTTCATAAGCGTTCTTTAGGAATTCATTTGCTTTCTCCGTCAAATCGGAGTCCTTGCGAAAGCCTATGCAGATTTTTTCGTCATTTAGGGAAATGTCAAATCCCAAATCGTCAAACTCATGCCCATCATCCGTGTTATATGCTGCCATAATGATATCTATAACAGCCGCATCTGCTTCTTTTGCCTGGACACTTTGCAGCGCTTCCATCTGGGTAGGATAAGCCGTATAACGATATTTCAGCTCTTTCAAAAGAGTCTCGCCTGTGGAGCCAGATTCCACTGCAAACAACAGATGCTGACACGCTTCAACCGTATTATACTGTTCCAACTCGCCGTCTCGCAGTACAGCCACCTGAGCATTTGATAAATACGGATTGGAACAGGAAATTGTTTCTTGCAGCTCCTCTGTCATTGTCATTCCGTTCCAGATGCAGTCGATGTTTCCCTGTTCAAGAAGTTCTGTTTTCTTATCCCAGTCAATCTCTTTTAATTCCAATGCCACACCAATGCTTTCTGCAAAATCTTTCGCCAAGTCGGCATCAAAGCCTGTCCAATCCTCTTCGGAACGATAATCCATCGGTGCAAAATCTGTAATACCGACCACAAGGGTTCCTTTGGATTGTACATATTCCAAATCCGACTGTCCCTGTTCTATCCCAGAGCCCATACCGGTATTGTTCTGTGCACATCCCGTTAGCATCGTTAGTGTCATTGTCGCCGCTGCAAGAAGCATACTTATTTTCTTATATGACCTTTTCATTTGATTACCCCACATTCTATTGATTTAACTATTCCGCATAAATATCAGACCAAAGGCGCCCGGTCCACAGTTCGTTGCAATTGCCGATGATGCCTTCTGATAAATAACACGCTCAAAAACCACCTTTTTCTTTACCTGTTTTTCAATTTCCCTCAACTCTTCATCTGTCAGTCCTGAATAAGTAATAAATAAGATTTTTTTGTCTATTTCATGTTGGTGGCGTAATGTGGATGCGATATACTTTTTCCACACATATCCCCTCTTTCCTACCCGAACTGCCCCTACTTTCATACTGCTGTTTTTTAGAACAATCACCGGATGAATCATGAACGCCTGACATAATGTGTTTACTTTTGATGAAATTCTTCCAGAACGTGCCAGATATTCTGTGCTAGTTACAACAAAGCTAGTTTTCACCTGTTTTTTTCTTTGTTCCATTTCCTTTATAATGGCATCTGCAGGCATTCCATTTGCAGCATACTCGGCTGCGCACAAAACGGTAAGTCCCATCCCACTCGACATTTGTCCAGAATCAATCACACTTACATTATCAAATGTTTTCGACGCCTCTAAGGCATTTTCATAAGCCTTACTGGTATTTTTAGCAATCACGATATGAATAATATATTGCGCTTTTGTCAGCTGTTCTGCAAAATACTCCTCATAATCTTCCACCGCAGGTGGTTGTGAATGTGCATGATTCTGCTTCTCTTCCAGGTAAGAAAGTATTCCGTCTGTCTCTGTCTCCACACCATCCATAAACTCACCATCTTCTGTCACTACCCGGTACGGAATTACTGCAATCTGATGCTTCTCCACAAGATTTTTGGGCAAATCACTGGTGCTATCTGTAGAAATCATAACTGGTATCTTTTTTCTATGAGTAAAAACAGCTTTTTCAACCATATCGGCAGAATCTGCTGCGCTTGTCAGATTTACAAGCTGCTTTGGAAGATGTCTCAAAAGTTCTGTCTCTAGTTGTATACCGCTGACCGGCTTCAAAAGATACCCGTCAAATCCTTCTCTCCGATAGAGTGCCTGATTCTCTCCACCTGCATTTGCCGTAAGAATTACAACCGGAGTTTCCTGATTCAATCCCCCCGGCTGCTTACGGATGGCATGCAGACATTCAATACCATCCATGACCGGCATAAGATGATCCATAAAAATAACATCATATCGATTCTGAAGTGTTTTTTTCAAGCATTCCTTACCGCTACTAACGGTATCAACATTCACCTTCGTATCCCGCAGAAGTTTCTCGGCAACCATCAGGTTCGTCTCATTGTCGTCAACAATCAGGACATACGCCTTTGGTGCTTCAAAGCTCTGTTTATAATGCTCTCTTGTATTCAATTGATGGCGCGCTTCAAGGTTAAGCTCACCAATCTCTGCTTCACTGATAATCTCCTGCTGTAAAGTAACCACGAAAGTTGACCCTTTCGTGTAGACACTGTTCACCGCAATTTCACCGCCCATAAGATCCACCAATTGTTTTACGATGGAAAGTCCTAATCCGGTTCCTTCAATATAGCGGTTCTTCTCCTCATCGATTCTCTTAAAAGCACTGAATAAATATGGAATATTTTCTTTTTTGATTCCCATACCTGTGTCCGTTACAGAGTAGGTTACTTGTGCATGGCCTTTTTCAAACCTCTTGCACTGAATCGATAACGTAATGGAGCCTTCCTGCGTATATTTTACTGCATTGTTCAGCAGATTAATCAAAATCTGCTTAATCCGCACCTCATCTCCAAATAATTGAGAGGGTAGCGCCTGATCCACATCAACATGAAATTCCAACCCTTTTTCCTTAGCCCTTATCCAAATCATATTGACAATGTCAGACAACATAGCCCCGGCATCATAGGCAACCGGTACAATATCCATCTTTCCGGATTCTATCTTTGACATGTCTAAAATATCATTGATGAGGGTGAGAAGCATCTTGCTTGCCCCCTGAATGTTTTTGGCATCTACTGCCACCTCATCTGATACATCTTCCCTCAGAATCATCTCATTCAGACCGATAATGGTATTGATGGGTGTTCTGATTTCATGGCTCATACTGGAAAAGAAGCGGCTTTGCATCTGATTCATCTCTTCGATTTCTTTTTTCTGTTTCTGCGCAAGTTCATTCTCTGAACGATAGATTGCATTCTGGAACAGAATCATACCGCAAGTCATTATTGTCACAATACTTAAGGTGGCAAAAGAGTCAACATAGGCCACTTGAATCGTATGTGAAATTGTTAGTTCCGGATAAAAATATGCAATATAATAGCAGACTGCACACAGGAAAAAACTACTTATTATCAATACATATTTTATTTTTTTCTCTACCACAAGGCAGACAAAAACCACTCCAAACATAAACCAGATTGGCGCACCACCATAAATTGCTCCACCTGTCAGAAAATTATACGGCAATACAAAGAAAATAATAAGTGATGCTATAAGGACAGCTCCTAACTGTATTTTGTGGTAACGAATGGTAAAATATGTAATCCCAGAAACAACTACAAGAGCAAGTGTCATTGCAATTAAATTAACTGTATTCTCTCCTGCCACAACTCCGGATACAATCCCTGCAGCCAAACCAATTAGTGCAAACATAACAAGCAGCCTGTACATTCGCTCCTGACGACTCCGATTGCAATCGCCAATAGCCTGAAGCAGTTTCTTTAGATTCATCACGCCACACCACCTTTCATGTTGCCAATCAGGTTCTCCACCTTCTCAGAAGCTGCACCAAGTTCAAAATCTTCTATATCCTGTCGCACCTCATAAAGGAGTTTCTCAATAGACATCCCCTGATAGATAGCCCCGCTCATTTCTGAAATCAGGGTTTCTGCCTTATCTGCCTCAAATGTATTCAGACTCTCTTTTAACTTTTCTAACCATTGTATCAGCTCATCCCCTGATACTTCCACACTCTCTTCCTTTAGAGCCTGCTTAGAAGCATTTTCATCCGCAGTAACCACGTCCAAGATACATTGCACCACCTCATCATACGCAGTAAGAAGTTCCTTATGATGCTCTCTGATATAGTCTGCATCCTGATTTTTTGCCGCTTCCTCTGCCTCTCTTGCCATTTCTGAGAGTGCATCCGCACCCACCATTTTTGCAGAACTCTTCAGTGCATGAACCAGAATACGGTAATTCTCAAAATCCTCTGTTTGAAAGAAATCATCGATTTCTGCCGCTTTTCGCTCAGCATCCTTCGCAAATTTTGTCACCAGTTCCACATAAAACTCTCTGTCCCCGCGACAGTATTGCATTCCTGAACGTGTATGAATTCCGGCACTTTCAAGCCGTTCTATTTCATTTTCCTCCGAAGAACTTTCCGTGCCTTTCCCATCTGTCACTCCATCTTTGGAAACGGATTGTTTCTCCTTGTCCACAGTCTTTAAATTTTTTTTATCTTTTTCATCCACAAACAAAATGGATGATTTCGGAAGCATTTTTCTTAAGATACGCTCCATCTCTAAAGTTTCAATCGGCTTAGAAACAAACTCATCAAATCCTTCTTTCAGGAACATTTCCCTTGCGCCGCTGACAGCATTCGCCGTAAACGCAATAATTGTAAATACTTTATTCTGATCTGATTGAACTTTGCGCAGCAATTTTAATGTTTCCACTCCGTCCATTTCCGGCATCATGTGATCAAGAAAAATCAAATCAAATTCTTCCTCTTTGCAAAGTTCAATCGCTCGCCTGCCGCTATCTGCCGTTTTCACTACCATCTGATAGTCCCCTAAAATTCCCTGTGCAACCATCAGATTCATAGGTTCGTCATCCACAACAAGTACCCTGACACCCGGACAGAGCATATATTTTTCCTCAAATACATCCTCATCTCCCGAGGTACTAGCATTCAATAGATTAATAATCGGTAAACAGAAAAAGGGCTTTCTAAGAAGTTTTACCTTGCTTTCCCGCGACAGGGCAAAACTGTTATCTGCCACCACAATAACTTCCATAGTCTGAGCTAACTCTTCTAGACGGGATTTATTCTCCTCATATTCTTCTTTTCCAATGAACAGATGTGTCAGCTGGTACATCGAAATCAGCCTCTCAAATTCGTCCATATTAGAAACCCCATGTAACGGAATATCAAACCTCTGAACCAGGTGGGAAATCATCTCATTATAATAGTCTCTTACCTCCGGGACCTCATATTTTTCCGACATCAAGAAACTTGCCAGACACAAATTTTTCCGATCATTTACCGCCATACCGGGAGTTTCGTCTGATACCTTCTGTGGAATGCTGGCAGATATAGTTGTACCGATTCCTGCAGTGCTTTCTATCTGAATAAATCCTTTCATTGCATTAACCATTCCATATACGATTGGAAGCCCTAACCCCAGACCTCCGGCTCTTCGGTTTCTTCCCCCATTGGACTGATAAAACTGCTCTGTAATTCTTCCCAGTTCTTCTGTGGCAATTCCGACTCCGGTATCACTTACCCTGATACACAGATTGATGCCATAAGGCTTGGTCAAAGCAAAAACTCTGACATAAACTCCCCCTTTATGTGTGAACTTAAGTGCATTATCAATCAGATGTTTTAATATCTTCTTGATTTTCCTCCCATCCCCAAGAAGGACAGAAGGCATTCCGGCATCAATATCGAAAACAAGTTCCGGCATATTCTCTCTCTCTGACAGCCGGTTCTCAACGATAATATCATTCACAATGGATGAAATCATGTAGGTATCTTCGCTGACTTTAACCTTTCCGGTATCTATCTCCGTATAATCAAGGATATCCTCAATCTGGTTGAACAATCTGTATCCAGCCATCTGTATAGAAAAGATATTCTTCCTTTTGTCGGCATCCTCTTCGTTTTTAAGCATAACTGCCGTGATGCCCGTAACCGCATTGATGGGTGTTCGAAGTTCATGGGAGACGTTTGTCAAAAAATCTTCTGCCCTGCGGTTTGTCTCTTCCAATTCAGCAATTCTGTTCTCTGTGTTTATTCTCTCTTTCCTGTGCCCCTGCATCACAGCCTTTATTAAATTTCCAGCCATATAGACAAGTGTCAGGTGAAGAAGAATTCTCGTAATCGAAAGTGGTGTAAGCTCTACAGCGCCGCCAAGCACAAACACAAAATCATAGCACATTGTAAGGAAATATGTGGCTACACAAAGTCTGATGATGCTATAAACCTCTGTAACCGAATATAAGATAATGATTACAATCATCACAGGCGCCAGGTCATAGATGCTTGTCTCATGGATTCCATAAAAGAAAAATGCCAGCATCGTCAAGACAAAATACAACCAAAGGCTAGTTGAATCAGGGAGTTTCCCTGTAATATAAATCACCCAGCTTGCTACTAGACCTAAGATGAGTAATACAACAGCCCCCGTTTCCCATCCGAGAAGAAAGGACTCCCCTGTCAATATGATTGTAGCAATTGTATAGACGAGCAATATCATAAGATGTGTTGCCCGCTGCTTCTCCTGTTCGTCCTTCATATCCCACCTACTTTTCTCTCATCTGATAATCCGTATCTTCATCAATGATGTTCAACATAATTTCTACCAATTCAGGATCAAACTGTGTTCCTTTTCCTTTTTCCACTTCGGTACGAACCTGTGACTGCGGAAGCACATCACGATAACTTCTTCTGGAACTCATTGCATCATAAGCATCTGCAACTGCAATAATCCTCGCTTCTTTCGGAATTTCTTCAGCAGAAATACCATCGGGATATCCCTTGCCGTCATAGCGCTCATGGTGCCATCTGGCACCGGTAATCAGCTTTGGAAACTCTGTAATATTTTTCAGAATTTTTGCTCCTATCACCGGATGATTTTGTATGATCGCATACTCCTCATCCGTCAATTTCGCCGGCTTGTTTATAATCGCATCAGGGACGCCTATTTTTCCAACATCATGGAGAAGCCCCATCATATAAATATCATTCTGCATTTCTTCGGAAAAACCTGCCCGCCTGGCAATCTCTTTAGAATAATCCGCCACCCTGGTAGAATGACCATTAGTATAGGTATCCTTTGCATCAATGGCACCGGACAGAGCCTTTACAATCTGCATGGATATCCTCTCCATCTTCTCATGCTGTGCCGTCACTTCCTGTGTCTTTTTTTCCACTTCACAGGATAAGTCCGTCTGAAGACGTATCAAATCAATTGTATGTCTTACACGAAGTAAAAGCACCTCCGGTACAAACGGTTTCTTAAGGAAATCCATTGCTCCGGCTTCAAGTCCTCTTGTCTCTGTATCACTGTCATCATCTGCTGTCAGAAAAATAACCGGAATGTCCGATGTTTCCTTATTTCCCCGGATAGCGGCAATCGTTTCAAACCCATCCATCCCCGGCATGTGAATATCAAGTAGTATAAGATCCGGTCTGTTCTCTTTCAAAAATTCAATTGCATCCTCTCCCGATTTCAGACAACTCACCCGCATTTTTTCACTGCATAATATCCGGCTTGCCATTTTAAGATTTGATGTATCATCGTCAACCACTAAAATCCAGTCACTCTGATGTTCTTTCATCCACTTTCACTCCTTAAAGTGTTATGTTTCCTGCATATTTGTTGTTTAATTGTCACAATAATATATAATTATAAATATTATACACAATTTCTTCCCCTGAAATCAACATATTTCCATATATTATAACTTATTTGAAAGAATCTATAAAGATATTTTTTCTTTACTTTCGTACCAAATGGCCAACATGATGCTCATCATAAACCAATTCAAACTGCTTATCATTTTTAACCGGACAATCCTCTTCCGTAAAGGCACATTTCCCTGTTGAATACATCTGCCCATACTGTTCCATGTTATACCGCGCAGGAACATACGTAGGATCTAATGCATAAGCAGCACGAAAATGTTTCATGGCAAGGATATGGTTGGATTCCTTCTCCATTAAAATCCTCATCAAATTATGTGGAATTGCACCATGAGGATTTTCTGCCATAGCTGTTTCTATTTCTTTCTGACATTGTTCAAATTTTCTTTGTATCATCAATTGTCTACACCTTTCTTCCAATGTATGACTCATTTTGCATTCCTCCTTTGCTTTACCTGTATTATAATTTGTTCCTTGTCAGAATAGTGTGGGAATTGCCTTCTGTCTTGTGAGAATTCTGTGAGAATGGTAACCATGTGTAAAAATGATATAAAAAAAGCAGATAACCTTAAAACATATTAGCTTAAGGTTATCTGCTTTAGACTGTAGACAAAGCCAAAATTAAAATACAGAGATGTATATTCACGAAAGAATATACATCTCTGTATTAATTTTACACTCACTTCCAGAATAGCCTGACATATATCTTTGGTTTTGCTATCTCCATCTTACTCTGTTTCACGAATTTTCTTCCTCAGAGGGAGAATGCACCCCGGAGATACACTCAGTTCATCTATTCCCATTTGAATGAATGTTTCTGTAAGCCCTAAGTCAGCGCCTAATTCACCACAAATCCCGGCCCAAATTCCCGCTGCATGCGCGTTATCGATCACCATTTGGATGAATTTTAATATTGCCGGATGATGTGCATCATAGAAAGAATCCAGTTTCGCATTCTGACGATCAATCGCAAGCGTATATTGTGTTAAATCATTTGTTCCGATACTGAAGAAATCCACTTCGCGAGCAAGCTCTCCGCTTAAAAGTGCCGCTGCAGGTGTTTCAATCATAATTCCTTCCTCAACCTCTCCTATTTTGAAACCTTCCTGAAGAAGTTCTTCGCGAATTTCTTTAGAAATCTCTTTGATTTTCTTTACTTCCTCTACAGAAATGATCATTGGATACATAATTGCAAGATTTCCGTAGGCGCTTGCCCTAAATAGCGCACGAAGCTGCGTCTTAAAAATCTCCGGTCTTGTCAGACAAATACGAATTGCACGATATCCGAGTGCAGGATTCTCTTCTTTATCAAGATTAAAATAATCTACCTGCTTGTCTGCTCCGATGTCCAATGTTCGAATGATGACCTTTCGTCCACCCATCGTCTCAACGACACGCTTATATGCCTGGAATTGTTCCTCTTCTGTTGGATAATGATCGGATTCCAGATATAAAAATTCACTTCTGAATAATCC
>JAQXGQ010000061.1 GCA_029006795.1 Clostridiales bacterium
CCTGCATCACTCAGTTTCTTTGTAAACTGAGATTCACACTCTGCAACAACATCAATAAATTCGTTACACTCCGGCAAATTCATCCAAAAATCCCAGAATGCTTCACTCTTTAACACTTGATGATTGAAAACCATGAAATAGCTCTGAATATGTTCTGGAATGCAATCTTTTCCTATATAGCTTCCATCCGGTGAGAATGGGAAAATCGTATCTCCCCAGAAATCTACGTTTTCTTTTTCCATGTTTTCAAACATTTCTGCAATATCAAATACCGGAGCAAAGCAACTATTATTCAGCAAAATTAACTCGTCAAATTTTTCTATTTTCTCTTTTCCATACTTTAATAAAGCATCTTTCCATGCTCCAAAGTCATATCCTGTATTTTCTCTTTGCAAAATATGTGTTGTGTATGCTGCAATCTTTTTTGTATCTTCCTGACTGAGATTTGAATTTGTTACAAACAATATCTCGTCACATAGCTCAGAGTAACACTGCAATGTCTTTAAATCTTCTTCTGATATAACATTGTCTTTATCATAATGCACATACGCCATCAAACGCCTTTTATCCTGCAGGTCTTCTTTTCTTTGATAGCAGTTATTAAAAATTTTCTGGTAACGATATCCCTCATGTTTGATCAAATAGACCCACGCACGTTCAATTTGATGTGCGATCGTAGCATTCACCTGTCCTGCTTCTGCCGGGAAATCAGACTGCTGAAAACCATATTCAAAAATTCTCTTTACAGCATCTGTCCGTGCCCAAAACATATTTCCAACCGGGAAAACAGGTTCCATAGGAAGATTTTCCTCTATTCCAAGTGTTTTTAATAAATTCTGTACTCCAGTTTTATTTCCACCCCATTCTGCCTGAAGCTCTAAAACAGGATATGTTTCCGGCATTAAAATTCCAATATCCGGATTTGTTTCAAAGAGATTGAAAACACGTTTTAAATACTCTTCATTTCCAAACAAATGTTGAAAAATATATTTTCTCCATTCATTTCCATGATCATTTGTTTTCGTTTTCTTGGAATGGATATGACCTATATAATCATACTGTGAAATTCTTTCCTTCATCTGCATCAGGAAAGGTGCCACATCCCGTCCACGATTTTCAAACACTTCCACAAATAAGTTGTGACATTTACATGTTTCCTTCATGGTATCTTCTATCTGTTTTTTCTTCTCAACTGTATTCGTTGAAATATAACAGTCAAATGCATACGGAAGCTGATTTAGGTATGAGATAGTCTCTTCAAGCGTGTCCAGATAAAACATATGAATTTGAACTGCAATTCTCACTGTTTTATCCTTACTTTCAAATTGTGCCACCTCACATGCCTTTTCTGACATGCCAATCATCTTTAAATCATTTTTTAACGGAAGTCCCATCAGTGCCTTTGACACTGTATTGATATTTGCATATCCATATTTCTCATCTGGCTCAAGATAAGTTCCTTCGCCCCATTCATTCCATGCATTGATAAATACAAATCTCTCTTCTGGAGAAAAATCTTTTCTTGCCTCTTCCGCAATTACTGCTACCCACTTATATAAACTCTTTAAGGAAAATCCACAGTAAGTAAACCAAGCATCTTTTCGTCTTGCTGCATTATCCCACGCCAACATGCAGCCATGATGTACTGGCACCTTTTTAGCTTTTGAATCTTTGATCCGTTTTATTACTTCTTCCACAACCTTTGGATAGCTGAACAAAAATGCACTCTTTCCATTCAAATCGACATTTCGAATTGTAGCTTCATCCATCCACATATTATGAGGCGGAAATTCCACTTCTGCATCAATGCAATCTGTAATATGAAGTAAATCAGCTGTATTATTGCTTGTCTGGCATGTCCAAATTAAAATATCCCCTATTCCCAATTCTTTTGCTACTTCACGCCATTTTGCAAAACTCTTATGACAATCCGGAATTTGTCCTGGATTATATACCATCACTAATGGCTTTCCATTAATTTTAATATATCGGTCATCGTCAATATATTTTTTAAGATCTGCCATAAATTTAATATCATCTTCGTCTGAGTAATCCTGCGCGATCAATACATTTTTATTCTGTCCATCCCAGGCTCTTGTCCAGTTTTCATTTGCCCAGCAAAGGCAGAACGGCAAATCAATCTCCGGATGTTCCAATAACATATCCACAGGTTTTTCCATCAAGCGTTTTCCAGAAAACCAATAATAATAGAAGCAGAAACCATAAATACCATGCTGTTTTGCAAGTATCGCCTGTTTACGTAAAACCTCTATATGCGTCAGGTCATAATAACCTATATCACTATGTGGAACTCTCGGCTGATAGTGTCCCTCAAAACGTGCATCACCACTGCGTACATTGGTCCACTCTGTAAATCCTTTTCCCCACCACTCATCATTTTCCGGGAAAGTATGATACTGTGGAAGATAAAACGCAAGCATTTTTACATCTGTTTGTTTATCTGAAAAGTCCTCATTCTCTTGGTATTCAGAATCAACATAAATTGCCTCTGCACTGCATCGCTCACTTTCTGCACGCATTGCCTGATACTCATTATAATGTTTAATTTCGTGTGCAAGAAGTTTTACCCCTCCATGCTGCAATATCTTAGCCGCAGTATAACCTTTGTGCACAATTTTCGAATGATTCACAAGCCATCTTCCTGAATTTCCAATTGCTCGAACTGGTGTACTGAATTTCCAACTTGCAGACTGGTAAATTTCATTAATGTAATTTACCAGTTCAGCATTCTCCTGCTTTAACCGCACCATTTCTGCACTTTCGTTTTCTTTCCGTGCCTCCATTTCACTGCATTTCTGCTCCAGCTCTTTATTATCCTGCTCTAATTTTTCATTTAAATCCTCCAGCTGTCTTTTTTCTTCTTTCAGACATTTTTCGATGGTCTCTAAATCCTGTTTTTCCCTTTCCAGATTCTGAACTCTCTCCTGCAACCAGTTTTTCTGTTCTTCAGATTTTCCATTTCCCATAACTAACCTGCTTTCATTTTCCCTTACTCGTAAGTTCCAATCAGATATCATTTCGCATATTCGCGAATCGTCTATCATTTCCGGCGTACATGTAACCCTAATCTCATTTCCCTGCACATTTTCGATTACAATCATTGGATCTAATGAATTTATTAATATTCCACCTTTATAATCGCATGCATTTGGAACAATATATGGCACTTCATTTCCATCTATCTTTATGTCCAACCCATATAAAACTGCTATCCTGTTCTCAATCGGATCAATTCTTACATTCTGAGTCCCACTCTTTATTTTTATTTCCAGATAATACTCATTTTCTTTTTTTACAAACTGATATTCCTCGCAATTTCCCTCTGTATATCCATTACCATAATCGAAATATACCTTTGCACTCTGAAAATTCTGATATGGAAAATCTTTCATCTGTTCTGCCATCTCATGATAGTTTTCTAATACTACTTTCATAATATCATAAGATTCTGTTTTTTTGTTACTTTTGTCAAAATAATTCTCTTTTATATGATCAAAATACTGTTGTATTCTGGTATATACACTTTTATAAATTTCTTCTGAATATTCCAGTGCAAACTGTTTTTCTATTACGCATTGTAAATCGTCTATTTTTCGTACCTCTGCATCCTGTTTTTCTATTAACTCCAAAAACCCTGTTATTTTTGACATATTGGCAGTATTAATAGATACGATCGGTTTTCCATATGAAAAAGAAACAATTGCTCCGTGCATACTTGTTCCAATATAACCATTGCTTCCCGCCAGTACCGCACACATTTCTTTCGGACTTAATTTTTCCCGACACAAAAACAGATTAGGATTGTCTTCATCCAGAAGCTGCTCCATAAATGCAATATCACTGTGTACATATCCAATCGGCAATAATAAAATCTGCCTTTGTTTTGACACCTCTTGTAATACTCTCTTTATTTTTTCACAGTCTTCCATATTTACTGTATTATGCTGAAATACAATATAGCTTCCCGATAGGATGATATTACATTTTATCAGTTTTTCATGTATCGTCTTTAATTCTTCCACACGATAATAATCCGGTATCGTATATACTGTATCTGGCACAACTTCTACATTATCCAAGCCACAATTTTCCAGATAAAGCTTTGACTTGTAATCTCTGACGCTAATATAATCAACACGTTGCAATAAGTTCTTTACAAGTTTCCCCTCAAACTGCCCAAACGGTGCAGGCACTCCCAGACAATTAAACACAACCGGTATCTGATATTTTTCCCCTATCATAATAGGTAATTGCCACAATCCGATACACGCCATAAAATCCGACGCATAATTCGCAGCTATGTTCCTGCCTACACGGATCAAATCACCACCACCAATTACAATTGCATTATAATGTTTTTTTACACACTGTTCTTCCAGTTCATCAATGGCATACACATGTCTGTCTTCCTCAAATGGCTTTTGCATATGCCCAACAGGCGAATATAGATCAATCTCATACTCAACAAATCTATTTTCCAGAACTGTCGGAAACAATAAATCTCCAAAATTTTCCACATCAAACGTTCCAACTTGTGCTATGCTCGCTCTATTCGTCATTATTTCTCTCTTTTCTATACAAACTATTTTCCCGAATTCATTTTATTTCTCATCCGCTTTATTTGCAAATATTACCCAAGTATTAAATTTATAGAAGTAAAATGGATGTGTGGATGTTAATTTTTCATATTGCTCTCCAAATGGTACAATCTCATCCTCTTCATACCATTTATGTCCCTGAACCTTCTCTGCTATCAAACCTGCCTGTTTTAAAACTTCCTCCACATCAACACTTCCCCACTTATTTTCAATCTGTGCACCATTCCAATAAATCTTATGCTTTGCTTTCTTTCCAAGTTCCGTCTTCTGACCTTCATACATTTGCATGGTAAGCAGTATCGTTCCATCTTTCTTTAAATGCTTTGCCAGATTTTTTAAAACTTCTATCGGATTCGAAACACAAATCAATACTTCCTCCACACAGATCAGATCCAGATCATATGGAAGTGAATCTATATACGAAGCATCCTCTAATTTACGACAACGCTCCATAAAACTGCCTTCCATCGGAAGATAATGCTCATACTGTGAAAAAAAGGAGTGAAGAGCCCCTCTGTTTGTCGTTGTAAAAATGTGATAATCCTGAAATCTATCGCATTCCTGTGTCATAGAACTGTCTTTTAAACCAAATTTTTTGTCCAGATAAGTTCCCATCATATCTGAAACTCGTATGGAAGCTCCACAATGGGAACAAAATCCCTCCACCTTGTAGGTCATCCCCGGTTCATCCCTAAAATCTGCCTCTTCTCCACAAACTCTACATTTTTCATGTGCCACTACCTGATATTCTTTTTGCACTGCATTTGCACGCTCATTCTGCAAATTCCGATATGCATTACAAACATCAAATGTTTTTCCAATCATTCTTGTTTTACTTTTTTCAATCCAAATCACACGATCGCATAAACTCTCTATCTGATCAATACTATGTGAAACAATTACAACCGTTGTTCCCTCCGACATTAATTCCCGGATCCTTTTTTCGCATTTCTGCTGAAACATAAAATCACCCACCGCAAGTATCTCGTCTACGATTAAAACGTCCGGTTTTACAACCGTTGCAATGGCAAATGCTATTCGGGCAACCATACCTGAAGAATAGTTTTTTATTGGCATATCAAGGAAATCCCATAATTCTGCAAAATCAACAATACTTGTAAATTTTTCCTCTATAAACTCCTTTTCATAACCTAGAATCGCTCCGTTTAGGAATATATTTTCTCTTGCCGTTAAATCTCCATCAAATCCCGCTCCAAGTTCAATCAACGGCGCAATTGTCCCTTTCACAATAACGTTTCCCTCTGTAGGGGTTAATATTCCGGAAATAATCTTTAATAATGTTGATTTACCACTTCCATTGGTTCCAACAATTCCAAATACCTCACCTTTTTTAATTTCAAAACATGCATCATCAACTGCAACAAAATCTTTAAAAAATAACTCGTGTTTTAACGCTTTAATCACATATTCTTTCATGCTGTCAATTTTTTCTGAAGCCATATTAAAATGCATAGACACATGATCTACTTTTATCGCAATATCGTTTTCCATATTCTTTCTCTCCCCTAGATATACAATATAAATGTCTTCTGCTTTTTAAAGAAATATCTCATTCCTATTGTTAATGAAATCAATGCCAGTCCAAGACATACCATATTATCAAGAAGAGATGGACATTGTGCATAAAGGAATATATTTCTCAAATACGTAACATAATGATATAGCGGATTTAGGTTCATCACCTTCTGCATCCACGGTGCCAATGAAGCCACTGGATAAAAAACAGGAGTCAAATACCCCAATGCAACCATAACTAGGGAATACAAATGCTGGGTATCTCGTAAAAATACCATCAATGCGGATAAAAACAGACTAATCCCTAATGTAAAAATAAAATAGTATATCATCCATAACGGAAGAAACAGCATATTGATATTAGGTCTAACTCCATAGTATGCCATAACTATAAATACCGCAATAAAAGAAATCAAAAAATTCACAAAAGAAAAGAATACTTTTGACAATGGAAATATATATTTGGGTAAATATACTTTTTTGATTAGTTGCCCTGAACCCGTAATTGTTGAAACCGATACCTGCGTTGCTTCCGAAAAAAAGTTAAAAGTAATTTGCCCTAAAATAAGATATACTGGAAACTTTTCAATATTAAACCGGAAGATAAAAGAAAATACTGACGATACAATAACCATCATAAGCAGCGGATTCAACAAACTCCATAAAATTCCAAGATAACTTCGTCTGTATTTATTTTTAAACTCTTTTCCCACTAGCTGTGTAAGCAAAAATCGATATTTACCAAATATCTGTATAATCTCATTTAAAGGATTTAATACTCCTTCTTTTTCTTTTTTTATCTGATAGATACAAATTACAACAAAACCAGCTAATATAATTCCAATATAAATCCAATAATGTATCACAAAATTAGATTTTCTATATTCATCCGGTATCATTACAATTGTTTTGTCAATAACCTCCCCGTTTAGGACTAACCGGCATCCTTCAAACGCTTCACTACTCCATAATGTTACAGCAGCTCCACTTCTTCCATCTTGTATCTTAAATGTAATGTCTAACTTCGTTCCCCTCTTCAGTGGAACTATATCATCAAACTGTATATAATAATACTCACTGTCCGGAAGCATAGATGCCTCTACTGTCTGCTTCTTTAAGCATTTTCCTGTATCATCTGTAATCTCAATAAAGACAGTACCCTCTGGTTCCGACTGAAAATTAGCAAACTTTACACTAATTCCTTTTATAAAATCTGCATTTGTTGTTATTGTCTGGGTTACTATAGTTCCATCTAAAAATTCTCCCAATGTTTCTACATTTTCTGCCCCAGAATACGCTTCCGTAAAATATCTGTTTTCTAACTGTGGTTTTGTGATAAAAAAATATAAAATGCTAAAAACCACAATGCTCACTGCACCTATTAAAAGAACTTTATTCCATATTCCCTTTTGCTTCATTCTTCTTCCTTTCCATTTGCCCATTGTCTCTTTACACAAATCTGCTCTGACAACATATTAATATTGGCATATCCATACTTTTCATCCGGTTCAAGATAAGTTCCCTCTCCCCACTCATTCCAGGCATTAACAAAAATAAATCTTTCTTCTTCCTCTTTATTTTTTCTTGCTTCGTCAACAAGTACTGATAGCCATTTTCCAAAATACTCCAATTTATAACCATAATATACCGTCCATCCGTTCTTCCTACGGCATGAATTATCCCATCCCATCATACAGGTATGATAAAGTTTTTTCCCTTGTCTCTTATTTTTCTCTTTTTCTATCCGATATGTCAGAACATCTACCAGTTTCTGATAATTATAAATTTTTGCTTCATCTTTTCTTTCCCAATTTTCCTTAATTGGCTTCCACCACATATTATGAGGTGGAAATTCTACTTCAGCATCTATTTCTTTTTCAACCCCTAACACCTTTGCATTACTGCCATTGGTGCGACACATCCATATTAAGATGTCTCCTATTCCCTCTTTTTGTGCATAATTTCTCCATGCACAAATTGTTTTTTTTACATCAGGAATAGCACTCATATTGTAAATTAAAATAACCGGTTTTCCATCGATTCTGATGTATCTTTCATCACTAATATATTTTTTTAGATCCATAATAAACTTTTTCGGATCCTCATTTGTGTATTTCTGCTCTATCAATATATCAGTTGCGGCGCCATCCCATGTCCGGGTAAAATTTTCGTTTGCCCAACACAGGCAGAAATTTATTTTCCACTCCGGATGCTTCAAAAAAATATCCAACGGTTTTTCCATTAATTTTTTTCCTGAAAACCAGTAATAGTAGAAACAAAACCCATATACCTTGTGCTGTAAGGCTAACTGTATCTGCTTTTCTATTGCTGATTCTGTACTTAAATCATAATACCCTATGTCCTTATGGGGAATTCTTGGCTGATAATGTCCTTCAAATCTGGGAACACATTTTCTGGTATTTGTCCACTCTGTAAATCCCATCCCCCACCATTGATCGTTTTCGGGGAACGTATGAAACTGTGGCAAATAAAATGCTATCGTTTTAACATCTGTCGTGCAACCACTAAAGTCTCTGTTTTCCTGATAGTCAGACACATATGCCTCAGATATTTTGTAGTCTGCCCCCTGCCTTTTTAATTTATTTCGTACTCTTTTAACTATTGCTGTCTCTTTTTTATTGTTCAACCATCGAAACAGTATTTGATATTTTCTCATATTATCTTATTTCTCACTTCATAGTACTCTTCTAACAATATGTACCTACATTATTATATCTATCCCACCCTAATATTCAAGCATTTTCACCTTATTTCTCCAATTCTTCTCTTGTAATCTTCCGAAAATATTTCCAGTTTTCTCTAAAATCCTGATATTTTAAGCAGCGTATCAAATATAAAACCACCCGATACCAATACAGCGGATAAACTGCCATATTACTGGCATTTAGATATTTTTTACAGTAATAAATTTCACTTTTCACATTCTGAGCAAAAGAAAATGCCTTCACCATTCTGGTACTTCCCCCATGAAGATGCTCTATTACCGCCTCCGGATTGTAAACCGTTCGATATCTAGTATGTTCCATGCAAATACCTAATATCAACTCTTCTTCATATAAAAACGGATGCTCATCTAACGGTGTCACACTCTTAGCACATTCTCTTGTCATAAGAAAACAACATCCAAGTACCGCATGTACTTCAAATATACTATCATAATCCCTGTCAAGGCCAAAATAGGTACGGTATTCCTTACGAAAGATAGCATTCAGCCGAGTGCGCACAAGATATTTTTCTTTCATAGAAGTGCGTCTGCAAATATTACTTTTCTGTATGTTCCCATTTCTATCTAAAATTTTTGGTCCCACAATACCAACATCCGGATGTTCTCTTGCATACTCCCAAAGAGTCTGAATACTATTTGGGAAAAAACAGATATCATTATTAGTAATCAAAATAGAATCACAATCTAACTCCAATGCTTTTGCAATCCCTACATTATTACCACCGTTATATCCACGATTCTCCTTGTTTCCGAAAAAAATAATTCCATACTTGTTGACGACTTCATCCAAATCATATTCAGGCATATTCGGAGACGCATTATCTATCAATATAATTTGATATTTTTCTTTCGGTGGATTACTGCTAATACTCTCGATACAGCGCAGAGTATCATTCCAGTTTCTATAATTTAGTATTACAATCCCTATCATTTTCTAAACTCCAAACTGTTTTTTTCTAATTCTTCGCATTATCCCCACAGGAAGCATGCCTACAATCAAAGGTTTTACGACATAGCGCAAATGTCCAATTAAAATTCCCATTCTCATAAACCCCTGACACCTTACTCTGCTCTCATTCATCCGATAGCGATACTTTCGTTTTTCATAAGCATTCCTGTCTTCGCGATAGCAAAAAAGATTTTCCTGCATATTATATCCCCTGAAGCCTTCTGCATACAAGCGCATAAACAATTCATAATCTTCTGTACGTTTTGTATATTCTGCTGTAGAATATCCTCCTAGCTCATTTAGCACTTCTCTCCTTATGATAATCGAAGGATGAATAAATGGCGAAGTCCGCAGGAAATCCTCTTTCTGTGGTTTTTCAACAAGTATTCGTTCTCCCCATTTTCCATTTTCATCTATCATATCCGCATTACATCCTACCAAAGCGTATTCCGAATGCTTCTCTAAAAATTCTACCTGCTTTTCAAAACGGTCTTTTCTTGAAATATCATCTGCATCCATACGCGCAATATAAGTTCCTTTTGCATTCTCAAAGCACGTATTTAGTGCTGCTGCTAATCCCTCATTTTTTTCTTTACGAAGCAACTGTATCCGTTCATCTTTTTCACAGTATTCCTGCAGCCACTCATAAAATTCCAGTTTCGAACCATCATCACAAATCAGAAACTCAAAATCTCCAAATGTCTGATTCAAAATAGAATCTATTGCCTGTTTCACCTGTTCTATCTTCTTTTCATTATATATTCCCATTAAAATCGAAACTGTTGGCATTCTTATTTCCCTTTATCTTCTTTTATTCTTCTTACATCATTTTGCTGTAAACTTCGTGCATCACACAATCTACTGCTTCACAGCAAAATTTTTGCATCGTTTTCTGATTCGCTTTCCCCATCTGCACAAACTCCTGTGTGGTATTTCTCTTTTTATCAACCAACTTTATAAATGCCTGCTGATAATCCTTTATTTCCATAGGCGAAACAAGATAACCTCCCACACCATCTTCCACTAAATCTATATTTCCTCGAATTTTACCACATACTACCGGAAGACCTGCTGCCATAGCCTCCATCAATGCTACCGATAAGCCTTCCCGAAGGGAAGATAAGACAAAACAGTCTGACGCATATAATATCTCATCCATATCCTTACGAAATCCTACAAATTTGATATGTTCACCTAATTGCTTTTCTTCCACATACTGCTCTAATTCTGCCTTTTTCTCCCCAATCCCGCACATTACATAATAAAACATTGGATTAGCAAGCTCTTCTAATGCCCGAATAACCGTTATCTGGTTTTTATTTGCAGTAAATTCTGCTGCACAGGTAATCATAAAAGCTTCCTGTGGAATTCCAAGTTCTTCTCTTTTTTTTTGTCGTATTTCATCCGAAAAATGATGTTCCTTCACTTTCACTCCTACTCCGGGAATATAGGTTAAGTGTTTCATATGAAATTTCTTTTTTGCCAGTTCGTAGTCCTCATGGTTGATTACAAGAAGCTCATCGGTATAACGGGAAAGAAATTTCTCTACCGCATAAAACAACAGCCAGTTTTTCTTTGGTGCCCCTTTAAAAAAATGAAAACCATGTGCCGTATACATTACAGGTGTTTTATATTTATGGGCAACTAATCTTCCCAAAACACCACCAATCGGACTATGGCAATGCATAAACTTATACTTTTTTTGAGAAACAAGATTTTTCAATTGATGGTATGCCTTACTATTTTGTCCTAGTTGAAAAACATTTCTAGCAAAATCAATCTGATGCCAACTCACACCTTTTTGCTTTAGTTCTTTTTTGAAAATAGCAATCTGTTCATCAGAACAAGTATTGCCATTTTCAAAATTGCAAGCTACTTCAACATCATATCCTAAGTCTTGCAATATTGTTATGTTTCTCATATTAAACTGTTGAATCATGGATGCTACAGAAGCAATCAACAATACCTTTTCTGCCATAATTTATTAAAATCCTTTCTCACCCTATCAAAACCTTTATCCGGCGAAACATTACTTTCACTTCATAATTGGTCATTACCAATTCATAACTTTCCTGCCATTCGCCATATTTATCTGTTCCTATCTCATGTTTGTGTATTTTCAAATAACCGCTCAAATGTTTCCTTTATTCCACTACTTCCCTCTCTGATCAGCTTTCCTACCAGGCTGTTTGAACTGGTATTAGCCCAGTAGGATGCCAATACTCCTTTGTCCAGATAGTTTAAAATAGACCACGGATTTGTCTTGTTGGAGTATCGTATTCATCTAAAAGAATAATTACTTTTTTGCCATAATATTTATATAAAAAATTGGATAACTGGTACAATGCCAATGTAGCATCCGCATCATTCATGTCGACAGAAACCCTGTCAATAAAACTTTTCTCCATGGAATTTAATCTTTCGCTATCCTTTAAATAGCTGTGTTTTGCATATAAATTTACTATAAACTGACATATCTTATATCTCGTCATCTCATAGTTTGTCTCCTTAAATAATGATTTTGAATCAGTGTCTCAAAATTTTGCACTCCGATTGCCACATTGTTTTCCATCGCTAACTCCTTTCCGGTAAACCTTTTCCATTTTTACATCTGTTGTATCCTCACAGGCTCCTTCTCACACTCTCCCGAAGCCCAAATTTCTGATATCCGTCTATGCCCTGTCTACTCAGTTCCAAATCAATCGTAAGGGAGCCAAACGCCTTCTTTACCATACCACCAATTTTCCCCGGCATTTTCCCTGCAAGCCACACAAAAGGAGTAAGCCATCCACATAAAAAAAACTTCTTTCCCTTTGTCATGGCAATTTCACGTACCATCTCTGCCGTTGATACATAATTTTCATTCTGCGGTAAAAACACTCCTCCCTTACCGCTTTTTATAAGAAGACATAAAAATTCTGCCATATTTTCGATATAGAGCATACTGCGTTCATTTTTTACGTTAGGAAAAATGGGGGTTTTACCCGCCAGTCCGGTAAGCATCCGAAAGTTTCCCTTGCTTCCCTTTCCATAAATCATCGGCGGGCGCACTATGGCAAGCTGTGTCTCTGTTTTACTTCCTTTAAACAATTCTCCAAGTTTCTGTTCTGCCTGCCACTTGCTGTCTCCGTAAAAATTAGAAGGGGTCGGCTGCATCTCTTTTGTGATATGTACCGGATGACTGACATTGCTGCTGTCTCCGTATACAATAATGCTGCTCAGATAGATATACTGTCCAACACCTTCTGCAATCGCTTTCTTTGCGGCGGCGCAGGCAAGATCACAGTTTACTGTATAGTATTCCTGTTTTTCCGCTTCGGTGAGGCTTCCTATATCCGCATGTGCTTTTCCGGTTACATTTAAAACTGTATCATAGCCGCTCCAATTTGTTTTCTTCCATTCATCACCCCGCAGACTTATCTTGTCCACTTGTAAACTGCCTGAATAGTTTTGTCTGGCATAGGATGCAAAACTACAGCCAACATAACTATTTTCACCCAAGATTAAGATTCGTTTCATCTGGTTATTCCTTCTATTTTCTCATACTTTTTCACAAATTGTTCTTCAAATTGATTTCTGCTCTCATCATAGGAACGTCTTTTCATTCCCGCAACCAGCTTTTGTAATTCTTCCGGCAATCCTTCTATTGTCTCTTTTGTCATAGGCAAGCTACTCCGAATACTGTATACTTTCTAATTTTGCAAATGGTTCTGCTAACAAACGATACACATTTTCAAGCTGACCTGTCATATCGCTTACAACAACTTCCTGTCCTTCTCTTTTTGTCAAATAGTAGTTTGTGTTGTTTGTCACTTCGTATTTTTTTGCATATGTCTCAACTGCTTCCAAAAAATATGGACTATGTGTCGTAATAAGTATTGTCAAATCAAAATACTTCTCCAATAGCACAATAATCTCTGCATATACTAACTGCCATTCCGGATGCAGATGAATCTCCGGTTCATCTAAAATTAATATATCTTTTTCCTTAATTGTGCCATTCTCCAATAACATACGGATAATCGAAAATGCTTTAATACCCATTGATAAATTCTGTATATTAAATGTAATATCATCTTTGTCCTCTAATACAAAATCCCCTTCTTCATTCCTGACAATTTTACCTGTGGTCACAGAATCCAAAAGCCGGAAAATGCTCTCCAATTTTGTATTGACCAATATTTCCTCTAATACATTTCTTGACGGCGTCTCATTGAGTTTCTTTACCAGATGCTCTTCCTGCATATTAAGACCATCCATATATTCCCATGTGTTTATATAATCCATAACGAGCGGTGAATCAATGCAAATTGCCTCATGTAGAATAGAAATCCCACGTTCTATTTGTATACCGTTTTGGGGTGAAATCTCTATTTTTATCTGCTGTCCCTTTATTTTAAGTTCCGCAACAGCTTTACTTTCCGGTGCATAGGCATCATTTATCTGTTTCGAAAAGCAGTTTGAAAAATAATTCTTTACCAAGGTACTCACTATAACATCATCACTTATTTTTAATGTTTCATCTATCTTTTGTACAACCTCACCGACTATTTTATTAAAATCAGGTTTCACAATCCCCATATTCATACTTTCATAAAGCTGCCGAATACAGGTGTACCTGTCCTCACCTGACAAATGTTTTAATTCAGAAACTGTTTCTCCATATTTCTTACGTCGAATGCGAAGCGGAAGCTGTGTTTCCGGAAGCCTTCTGACATTGCTATTTATCTCTTGCTCCGTACGTAACTGTTCAAACCCATATGCCAATATCCGCATAATCCGTTCATCTTTTTGGCATTCGACCTCATCTTCTATTTGATACATGGAATTGAAAATACAGGACAAAATCTTTCCTACTGTACTCTTTCCTGTGTTGTTTTCCCCTGCAATTACAGTAATACCGTCTAATTTTATAGATGCCTTTTTTATTACAGCAAAATTCTCAATATCAAGCCTCACTACTTTTCTCCTTTCCCCATGCTTCCGGTTCCGCCTTCCACGACTCCGTCCCCTTTTACGACACTTAAAAATGTCCCAAAGAAACACCTCAAATCCATTATAAATCCGAATTTCTGTACATATTCTCCATCCAGTTTTGCCTTTACAGGGATTTCTAACTCATCACGCCCATTAATCTGCGCCCAACCAGTAAGTCCCGGTGTTACATCATTTGCGCCATATTTATCCCGTTCCGCAATCAAATCATCCTGATTCCACAGCGCAGGACGGGGACCTACAATACTCATTTCACCTTTAAAAATATTAAATATCTGGGGCAGTTCATCAAGACTGGTTTTTCGCAGGAATTTTCCAACTTTTGTAATATATTGTTCCGGATTTGCAAGAAGATGTGTCGGCATGTCTTTCGGTGTGTCTGTCCGCATGGTACGGAATTTATAAATCCAAAAGTAACTTTTATGAATGCCTATTCTTTTTTGTTTAAACAAAATAGAGCCTCTGGAATCTATTTTGATAGCAATACACAAAATAAGCAGTACCGGCGATAAAATCACAATCGCCAGCCCGCTTAAAATAACATCAATTCCTCTTTTTACATACCGATACATAAGCAGATTTCTCCTTTCAACTCTGTCCGCCTGCTTCAGGATGATAAGTCGGTACCATCCGTTTTACCCACTCTCTGATGTCATCAGGCTCCGTTACCACATATTCCTTTAATTCATTTAACTGCTCTAAGAACTGTTTCTCATCCATCTCAATGGGTTTTCCGATGTGAATCAGCTTGTTTTCCGTATCCTGTAAGCCTTCCTCTTCCATCAGCATCTCTTCGTAGAGTTTTTCGCCCGGTCGTAATCCTGTAAATACAATCGGAATATCTTCATCCGGCTTATGTCCTGATAATAATATCAAGTTCTTTGCCAAATCTAAAATTTTTACCGGCTCCCCCATATCAAGGACAAAAATTTCGCCGCCTTTTGCATATGCCCCCGCCTGAAGTACTAAGGACACAGCCTCCGGTATTGTCATAAAATAACGGACAATGTTCGGGTCTGTCACCGTCACGGGACCGCCTCTTTCAATCTGTTTTTTAAACAGAGGAATCACACTTCCGTTGCTGCCGAGTACATTTCCAAAACGTACTGCCACATATTCTGTTTCAGACCTCCTATTATAGGTCTGGATAATCATTTCACAGATACGCTTGCTTGCTCCCATAATATTCGTTGGATTTACTGCCTTATCCGTAGAAATCATCACAAATCGCTTCACATGATAACGGTCTGCCGCCTGCACAATTTTCCATGTTCCAAGTACGTTATTCTTAATTGCCTCATTAGGACTTTCTTCCATAAGCGGTACATGCTTATGTGCTGCTGCATGATAAATAATCTCCGGCTGATAGGTTTCAAAAATATAATTCATGCGGTTCGTGTTCCGCACAGACGCAATCAGCACTACCAAATCTAAGTCAGGATATTTCACCTTCAATTCGTTTTGAATATCATATGTGGTGTTTTCGTAAATATCCACAATAACAAGCTGTTTTGGCTGATGCTCCGCAATCTGTCTGCAAAGTTCACTTCCAATCGAACCGCCACCGCCTGTTACCATAATTACTTTTCCGGAAACATACCCCATAATAGACTCTAAATCAACAGAAACCGGCTCACGTCCCAAGAGGTCGTTGACATCCACATCCTTCAATTTACTGATACTGACCTCTCCGTTTACCAGCTGATAGATACCCGGCAGACGTTTCAGTTCACATCCGGTTTCTTTACAAATATCTAAGATACCTTTTATCTGCTTTGGAGAAGCAGAAGGCATTGCCACAATAATCTCGTGCACATGCAGTTCCTGCACTTTATCTAAAATGCAGCTTCTGTCTCCGATGACCTTTGTTCCATGAATATAATTGCCTATCTTTGTGCGGTCATCATCAATGACTCCCACTACTTTTTTCTTTACATACCGGCTGTTATTAATTTCCCTAATCAGCTGATTTCCTGCATCTCCTGCACCAATTACCAGCACATTTCTCTGATAGGCCCCATTGCGGCGTATTGCACGCAGAGCTCGCATCCCGCGATAGGAATAGCGGCATCCCAATATCAGTATCAGCAAAAACAGACCATACAAAATATAAAAACTTCTCGGAACCGGATACATATTTCCCCAGTTTCGCACCAGAATAATTGCGGCAGAAATCAAAGTATCTATTACGCATGCAGAGACAATGTACATCATTTCAAGTGCACCTGCATAACTCCATAGACTTGAATAAAGTCGCAGGCACCAGAAAACGACCAACATTGTTGCCAACATGTAAGGGAGTGCTTTCCACACTTCATTTAAGTATTCCGGCGGCACTTTACTCATATGCAAATCAAATCTGACCAATAGCGCTAACATACTAGCAACAAACACCGCTAGCATATCATAGCACATTAAAAATATTCTACGAATAAATAACTGTCTATCTTTTACTAATTGTTTCATAAATTACTGCTATCCCTCTTTCAATCGGGTGTGTATATAAATAAATGCTATTGTATTCTCCTTACAATAGCATTTATTATATCATATATTAGTCCTTGAAGTAAACATCCTTCCAGCGTATCTGTTTTTCTAAAGATATTCAACTTCCCACTTCCAAATTTTTTTCCAAAAACCTTCCAATCATCAGATAAAACACTAACCACAATCCATTTGTAAATGGTATTTCCACGTTTTGAAGAAGCATTGTAATCACAAATGCCACAATCACAGCCACAACCTCAAATTCTTTTTCTTTCCTAATTTTCCAAACACAACAAATAAGAAGAAATACATATGGAATGATAATAAAAAATCCATAACGCTGCATCATTTGCAGGAAACCATTACTAGCATCCTTTGTCTTTCCTGATTTTTTTAATGCATCTTTATTTCCAATCAAGTTGCATTCCCTAGAATATTCTTTCCAAATGTTTTTCTTTTCCTCCCACTCTCGTTCCACTGCTGTATCTGATTCTTCCACTTCTTTTGCATAGCTAACCGGATATCCAATTTTTTCCGGTAAAACTTTACTTCCCGCATTCACTAGCACAACCAGTCCTAGGGACAAAACAACCGACGTTCCTAGTAGCACAATAAGTTTTCTGCCTTTTTGCAATATGGATTTTATCTGTTTTCGCTGAAATATCAACCAGACAACTGCAACTGCAAACGCAGCCAACAAACATCCGGATACTTTCGTATAGTATAAATAATAACAGCTCAATGACAGTCCTACCCCAAATGCAATCGTTTGTACTGTCTTTACCTTCTTTTCTCCAAATATTTCATGGAAATTACCAAGAAATGCGATAAACAGTGTCAGGGAATATAATGCCATGCTCTCCCGGTTCGTAAAACAGCCATTATACAAAATTCCAGGCGTCTTCGCCCGAAAGCAGACACAATATACCGCTACTAACGGCAACGTCCATTCCAATCCAAGCAATATTGTGCGAATAATCGTTTTTGTCTCTCCTGTGTTCTGCCAGATGAAGAAGGAAAATCCCACACAAAGCAACATAACATAACCGGTATAGGAAAAACTTTTTCTCACCAGTAAGTCAGACACACATACCATACTCCAAAGCAGCAGCCAGATTGCCGTAAAGTTACTTTTCCACTTGCGCTTCTGCAATGGTTCTCTCCATGAAAGAATACCCGTCGTAAAAATTAAAATACCAAACAGTACTACCCAAAATTTACTTTCTGCTTTGAACTGGTTTCTGCTCTTTACATCCATAACTATCATCAGCAAAAACATCAAAGTAAAGCAGGCTGTGCGCATTTTTTCTCTTATCTGTAGCGTAATTTTCTCTGACAACTTTTTTCCAAGAGCATCTCCAACCTCAATATAAAAATTCTGTAATATCTCCACTAGCATATACCAGTGCCGAACAATTTTCCCTCTCCAGAAAATACTAACTGAAAGATAAACTAAAAATACTGTCAAAGCTCTTGTCATAAATCCGGCAAATGGTTCCCCTTCTCTGATAAGTCCACTCTTTTTTACCCAAAGAATTCCTATAGCGGCAGATATGAAAATCCCTGCTAATACCCAGGCTCCTTTTTTTACCCATTTATTCACATTTTCCATTTTTTTGTTTCCTATTTCCATTTTCCTGCATCAAGTAACCAATCATAAAGTAAAATGCAAACCATCCTACCCAAACCATCGGCAATTCATCAATTGACTCCATCATAGAAGGTACCAGATAGGCAATCAAAACTGTCATAACAAATACTGTATAACTGTCAGACTTATTTTTCATCCAATATTGAAACGACGCAATCACAATTTCTATTAGCATTATCAGATGTGCAATTCCCTCCAAAAGGCCAAATTTGTAAAAATTTTTTACAATTCCATTGTGAGCAAACCAGTTCTTATCGCCTACTACAAGATATTTCTCATGGCCAAATAAATTCATATGCGAAATATATTCTTTCCAAATCCAAATTCTTCCGGATGTAATGCCATTTAACGATGTAACATCTATATTTCTTTGGGAAAGTGCTGCTTCACTATGCAGGATAACCCATATCCCACCAGCTGCCAAAAAAAGGGTACCACAAACCACACCAATAATGAATCTCTTTTTGGAAACATGTACCTTTCCAGCAATTAAATATACACCAAACCACAGCAACATAAGTGCCAATGCCAGCCATGCAGTTCTACATTGTGACTCGTATATCATCCACATATTAAATGCAAACTCTACTCCAGGCAATACATAAGCATACCACTTCCGTTTTTCTTTCGCTGCCCGATAAAGTAAAAATAGCATCACCGCCTGGCATAAAACCATACCAATGGAAAATGGATTTGGATTTGACCATGTTCCAGTAGGTCTCCCATCAAAGTATAACTCTTTATCTCCAAAACAGAAGTATAGAATATTAATCACATTTAAAATCAATATGGAATATGCAAAATCTTCTAACAATTCCTCCGGTTTTTCCATTCTGCTCCATGCACGAAACAGTAATCCAAAGCAAATTATCATCCAGATTTCACTAAAACCATAATTCTTTTTAGTTACAAGATCAGAGACAAACTGAAGTGCAAACACTAACAGCCA
Organism: Clostridiales bacterium; assembly: GCA_029006795.1. GTDB lineage: Bacteria > Bacillota > Clostridia > Lachnospirales > Lachnospiraceae > Roseburia. The sequence continues at coordinate 19,933 of JAQXGQ010000061.1, forward strand.
TATTTTCACAAGCGAGGTGTTCATCTGCATTTTCACATTCCCAACTGGGATACAATAAATTAGCGCAGCAAATAAAATTATTGTATACAATACAATAAATCCATAATATTTATTTACTCCGTACTCATTTGCAATTCTCCAACCTATTATAATCCATGCAAAAAGAAATGTCCTTATTTTTCGTGAATATACCTTGCCCTTTTTGCATTCAGCCATATACTCTAAAACTGTATC
>JAQXGQ010000062.1 GCA_029006795.1 Clostridiales bacterium
TCCAAGTAGTGTCACTACGATAGAAAGTGCTGCGTTTAATTCTTGTACTGCTTTGACAAGTATTACGATACCGGATACGGTCACATCAATTGCCAATGATGCATTTGGAAATTGTGATAATCTGCAAACAATAAATTACAATGGCCCTGCGGAGGGAAGACCGTGGAATGAGTAGGGGGTCATATATGCCATAAGGCAGAAGGAAAGTAATTTGCTACTGACTGCTGTAAATATTAAAATATGAGTTTTACCAAAAAACAGGTTGAGAAATTTTTGCGATTTCTCAACCTGTTTTTTGTGTAATCTGTCAAAAAAATACACTCTTTGTTGAAATTCTTAGATACTAAGAATATAATACCTTTAGAACTCTTAATAAATAAGAAAATGGTAGCGTAAATGATTACATATATTTGTCACAACAAAGATGAAAAAACTGGGAAAAACCTGCCCTGTGCAGGAAATTCCTGTCAGACAAGCACCTGTCCTACCTGTGGAGGAAGGACAGATGCAAAATCACAGATTTACTGGTGCAGCAGTTGTAAAGTGCCCATATACGAGGAGCACTGCAGTCTTTGCGGCAGTAGGGGAAGAAGACTTTCTACCGATCTTCGCCCGGTATTCCCGGAGGAGAGACTTTTGATAGAACTTGTACTTGGGAAGCCCTTTGCATTTGCAGAGAAGTCCGTCTGGAATGGCAGCGGCAATCACTATTTTGTGGATGGGGAGAAGCTTGCTTTTTCCGTAAAAGAATTAAGGAACCTAGATACAGAAGCGCTTAGACAGCAGTATGAAGAATTGAAATCGCAAAATTCCTACCGGTATTTTGATGAAATGACAGCGCATTTTGTGAAGGCGAACAGGGAGCGTTATGAGCATATCACGGAGGAGGCGAAGTCCTATATAAGAAAGGTGACGGAAGGTTTTGGAACGATGGATATGTTTGTTTCTTTCAGTGGAGGAAAAGATTCAACCGTCACTTCGGATTTGGTGACAAGAGCCCTTGCTACACCACAGATTATGCACATTTTTGGTGACACCACACTGGAATTTCCCTTTACCTATGCTTATGTGGAGCGTTTTAAAAAAGCGCATCCCAAAACACCCATGATTTCTGCCAGAAACAAAGAAAAGGACTTTGAAGAATTATGTAAACTTATTGGGCCACCCAGCCGTGTTATGCGGTGGTGCTGTACTATTTTTAAGACCGGAACAATTCAAAAGAGGATTAAGTCTCTTTACCGTGACAAAAGTCGGATATTGACCTTTTACGGAATACGCCGCAGTGAGTCTTTAAGCAGAAGTAAATACGAGCGGGAATCCGACAGTCCAAAGATTACCAAACAGAGAATTGTCTCACCTATCATCGACTGGATGGATTTTGATATCTGGCTGTATCTTTTGTCTGCAGGGATTGATTTTAATGATGCTTACAGGCTTGGTTACGCTAGAGTGGGCTGTTGGTGTTGCCCGAATAACAGCGGTTGGTCTGAGTTTCTATCTAAAGTGCATATGCACGAGCAGTCGGCACATTTCAGACAGATGCTGATTGATTTTGCAAAAAGTATCGGTAAGGAGGATGCCGAGGTCTATGTGGATGACGGTTACTGGAAGGCAAGACAGGGAGGAAACGGTGTGGCATATGCACAGAAATCCGTGGTTACTTTTGCACCCTGTGCGACAGAGGAAAATGCGTTTAATTATGAACTGCAGCGTCCGATTTCAGAGGAATTGTATGAACTGTTCCGTCCCTTCGGGTATCTGAATTTTGACATGGGAAATGCAAGATTAGGAGAGGTGTATGTTTTAAATGGAAAGGGGGAAATTCTCTTAAAATTACATGGGCGCATTGGAAGCAAAACATTAAAGGTTACCATCATCAACCATAGAATTGCAAGGGCGGCAGATTTAAAAGCAGCGGAAGAGCGGGTCAAATGCCAGCTCACAAAGTATCAGATGTGTATGGGGTGCCTTGCCTGTGAGAGCGTCTGTCGGTTTAATGCACTTTCTGTTAAAGAGGGAAAGAACGGAGAAATCGAGTACCGGATTTCTGATGAGAAGTGTATGCGCTGTGGGGAATGTGTCGCTCATTTTACGGCGGGCTGCTACATGAGAAAAGTATTGACCATCAAGAGATAGGAGGTGACAGCCGTGACAGAGAAGAATAAATACCGGTTTAAGGGGCATGAAACTTTTGTGCTTCGGGAGGGATGGCTTAATAAGGGGCTGTCGGAGGTAGATAGAGATGGAAAGGTTTTTTCGGAAAATTATGGGGCGGATGTCCTCGGCGTGGGGCCGAATATGGCAAAAGCAATCCGTTATTGGTTAAGAGCAGCGGAACTCTCGGAGGAAGGCTTGAAGACCGGAGTGAAGCTGACAGAGATGGGAAAGCTGATATTAGAGTGTGACCCCTACATTGAGGATATGTTTACACTGTGGATCATACACTGTCGTATTGTGGCAAATATAGAACAGGTAACGGCATGGAATTTATTTTTTAACAGGTTCTCCTATGAGGAATTTGAAAAGGAGCAGTTGTATGAGGAGATGAAGGAGCTTTCGACAGAATTGCCGGGAGTGGGAGAAGTGTCTTTCAAATCCGTAGAGGATGATTGTGATGCTATTTTGCATATGTATATGCCCAAAAAGGGAAAAGAAAGTAATCCTGAGGAGAAAAATATCAGTCCCTTTGGAAAACTGGGATTGTTAAGAAATCATAATGGCATTTATGAACGGAGACAGCCGGATTTAAACCGTCTGCCGGAGGAAGTGGTTTTGTATTTGCTGGCACAAACGAATCATGGGAAAAATTCCGTATATTTAGAAGATTTGTTAGAACTGCCGGGAGGGCCGGGAAGGGTGTTGTGTTTAAAGAGAACAGCTTTGCTGGAATTGTTAGAGCGTTTAGAAGCAAAAGGACACATTACCATGAACCGTACTGCAGGATTAAACATGGTGTATTGGGATAAGCAATGGAATGGCATTTCGATTGCGCAGGAGTATTATCGGAAAAACAATAGCTAAAAATACATTTAGGAGTGAGCAGATGGAGCAGTGGAGGAAACTGGTAAAAATTAACCAGAATTTTAGAAAATCAGTCAATTTACAGTTGGATTTGGGAAATGAGGAACGAATCTCAAGCTATATTTCCACCCGGTCACAGACTGCCATTCTGCGCAGGTATTTAGAGGCGGCAGCAGGAGAAACATCAGAGGGAGCCACTATTTTAATCGGGCCTTACGGAAAAGGAAAATCTCATCTGCTTTTAGTATTGTTATCTCTTATACATGGGGAACTGCCACAGAAGTTAAAAGAAAAAATGATTGCCACAGAGCCGGAACTGAAACGGCTTATGGAGCCTTTTAATGCAGGCAGAAAAAAATACCTGCCGGTGCTAGTTTCTACTACAGCGGGAGTGGATTTAAACCAGACATTTCTTGCAGCACTAAAAGAAGCATTAGAAAGAGAGCAATTAAGCAATCTCGCACCGGAAACTTATTTTTCTAAAGCATTAGAGACAGTAGAGAATTGGAAAAGACAATATCCGTCAGTTTATGAGAAGTTTACTGTATGCCTCAAGGACGCGGGAGAAACAGAGGCATCCTACCTTCAAAAACTAAAAAAACAGGATAAACAGGCATTGGAATGGTTTTTTACCGTTTATCCCGAACTTACGGCAGGAAGCGTGTTTATGCCGTTGGTGCAGACCGAAGCATTAAAGGTTTATCAGCAGGTGAACCGGATTTTGACGGAGGAATACGGATATGCGGGTATGTTTCTGGTGTTTGATGAATTCAGCAAATATATTGAGGGGCATGAGACATCAGGCTTCGCTTCAGATATGAAAGTATTGCAGGATTTGTGTGAACTGGCAAATCAGTCCGGCGGCAGTCTGTTTCTGACTTTAGTTGCCCATAAGAGTATTCACGAATATGTCAGGAGCATTGATGCTTCCGTAAAAAATGCTTTTCGGGGAGTAGAGGGACGTATCAGTGAAATCCAGTTTGTAGTGTCGGCACAGAATAACTATGAATTAATTGCAGATACGGTAGAAAAGCAGGAACCGGAATTTTCAAAGATATTTAAGAAAATGTCAGAGCAGACGGAGTTTTTTGAACGGTTGAAGGGTTCTTATGAACTTCCCTGTTTTTCCGGAATTTTTACAGAGAAAGAATTTGAAAAAACCATAGCGAAGGGATGTTTTCCTCTGACGCCTCTTGGAGCGTATCTTTTACTTCATATCAGTGAGAAGGTGGCACAGAATGAAAGGACAATTTTTACCTTTTTAGCGGATGAGGGGCAGGGTTGTTTGCCCTGGCTGCTGCAAAAATATCCGGAACAATTCGTTGGAGCAGACAAAATTTATGACTATTTTAAGAATCTGTTCCGTGAGACGGAGGATGCGCCACAGATACATAACGAATGGCTCAAAACGGAGTATGCTTTAAGCAGAACCGATGATAGGACAGAGACCGCTATCATAAAAACATTAGCACTCATCCGCATGATAAACAGGGAGGAGGAACTTCCGGCAAAGAATGAGGAAATCCGTTTTGCGACGGGTCTTTCAAAAGAGGGATATGAGCAGGCAATGGAGCATTTAAAACAGCAGGATATCTTAGTTTACCGTACCAATTCTGGTGTGTATGCTTTCCGCAATAATGTTGGTGTGGATGTAGAAAAAAAGATTACAGATAAGATGACGGCGCTGCGTGGTCATATTTCCTGCTGCGAGACATTAGAGCGAGTCTGTGAGATGGATTTTGAGCTGCCTAAGCAGTACAACAGGCAGTATGCCATTACCCGTTATTTTCAGTATGAATACATGACACCGGAGACTTTTTTGGGGTTAGAACATGCAGACTATCTTTTTGAGGAAAAGTTTGCGGATGGAAAGATGGTTGTACTGATTGACAGAGAGCCGGTAAAGAAAAGTATCGTGCAAAAGCAGCTAGATCGTCTGGGGGATATCCGTGTATTGGCATTAGTATCAGATGAAGGATTTACATTAGAGGAACTGCTTTTAAAATATGAGGCGGTGGAGGCATTGAAATGTGATCCTGAATTTATTGAAGAAAATATTTTATTACTGCAGGAATTGGAACTGTGTGCAGAGGACATTGCCTTTGAAGTCAATGCGCGTATGGAGCAGGACTTTCTTTCGGAAAACGGAAGGGTAACGGTGCTGCAGGCAGGAAAAGAGCCGAAATACTGCAAAAATGCTGCGGAATTCAACAACATATTAAGCGATATTTGTAACAGCTATTATGGATATTCTCCAAGGGTCAACCATGAGCTTTTGAATGTGGAGCATATTGGAAAACAGTATCTTAGGGCAAGAAATGCCGTGGTGAGAAACCTTTTACAGGGAAATGACTGTACATGCTATGAGAAGGGTACTTCCCCGGAGGCAATGGTATATAGAGCTGCATTTGTTCACACGGCAGGAGATAAGGGATGTGAGAGTTTAAGCCGGGAAATAGGGCTGTTCTTTGAGCAGTGCGCAGGAGAGAGACAGAGTTTTGCCGTGTTGTATGAAAAATTACAAGGAGAAAATATAGGAGCCAGAAAAGGTATCATACCTTTGTTTCTGGCAGAAAAATTAGCGGATGCAGAGGGAACTGCGGTTGTTTACATTGGCGGAAAGGAGCTGGAAATCAGTGATGTTACGTTAAACCATGTCAATGACTTTCCGGAAAAATACAGCCTTTATTTAGAACCGGAAACGGCGGAAAAGGAAAGTTATCTAAAACAGCTAGAAAAGATGTTCTGCGGGCAGAGCATGGAGGCTATGTCGGGACAGAGCCGTCTTTTAGGATTGTCTGCTGGAATGCAGAAGTGGTATCGCGGATTGTCGCAATATACATCCACAACCGAAGATTTTTCTGAGGAAGAACTTTTAAAGATTAGAGAAGGAATACCAAAAGCGGACGATAAGCAGGCAGTTCTTGCAATAAGTAAGTTGCGGAATTTATTGCGGAGAGCAGAGATAAATCCGAGGGAATTGATTTTTGATAAAATTCCATCCTGTTTTGGAACGATTTCTTACGGAAAAACGGCAAAACTGTTAGCTGAGATAAAGCGCGTGCTTTCTGCGAAAGATGAGAAATTAGTACGACTGGTAAGCATGCAAGTAAAAGAGGAATTTGGTGTACCTGAGGAAGCAAATTTAAAGGCATGTCTGTTGGAATGGTACAGTATGCAGCGTGCGGCAGTAAAGAGTCATGTGTTTCCTACGACAGCCCACGGATTTACAAATTATTTAGAACAGCTTGCGACTAACGATGAAGCAGAGATTGTCTCCCGCCTGTCCCGTATCCTGTTGGATATCTATTTAGAGGACTGGAGAGATGAAACATTAGGACAATTTCGGAAGGAACTTCATGCAGTCCGAATTGAGGTGGAACGTGCGGCAGCACAGAAGGAGGCAGGAAACGGGACAAGCCATATTATCTTAAGGGATGCGTCGGGAAAAGAATTAGAAAAAAGCTATGAAGCAGATATTTCTGATTCTACCAGCCAGTATCTAAGTAACATGATTGGAGAGGCTTTAGAAGAGTTTGGAGATACGTTGGAAATGGGACAGAAGGTGGCAGTGCTGGTACGGGCGATAGAAGGTTTGCTGAATTAGAAGCAGAAAGGTATAAAAAGATAGATGGAACAGGGAATATACTTAGACAATGCAGCGACTACATTTCCAAAGCTGGAGTGTGTTTATCAGGTAATGGATGAGGCTGGCAGAAACTATGCAGTGAATGCCGGCAGGGGTTCGTATGCTCTGGCGAGAAAAGCAGCAGAAGTGATAGCAGATACAAGAGAATGGATAAAGTGTCTTTCGGGGGCAGACCAGGTGGCAGAGGTGGTATTTACCGCCTCTGCTACTGTTGCATGTAATCAGGTATTTGGAGGGCTAGAGTGGAGAGAGACGGATGTGGTCTATGTTTCTCCCTTTGAGCACAATGCAGTGATGCGGGTACTGCATCTGTTACAGAAAAAGCATGGATTTACAATAGAAGAGCTTGCCATTGATGAGGAGCGTTTAGAACTGGATTTGGAGAAAATCAGATATCAGTTTTCACGGAAAAAACCGGATGTAGTTGCCGTAAGCCATGTCAGCAACGTGACAGGCTATCTTCTGCCCGTAGAAGAGATAGCAAAGCTTGCAGCAGAACAGAATGCCATCATGGTTGTGGATGGGGCACAGGGGCTTGGGGTAGTACCCATTTGTCTTAGAAATATTCCTGTTGATTTTTATATTTTTGCAGGGCATAAAACCTTGTATGGACCGTTGGGAACGGGTGGTTTTATACAGTCTGGCAGAATCAAATTAAAGCCTTTTCTGGCGGGAGGAACCGGCAGCAGTTCTCTAGACCTTGAGATGTCCTTGGATGTGACGGGATTAGAGCCGGGAAGTCCTAATGTGGTAGCGTTATCAGGACTTCATGCAGCAGTAAGGGAATTGTGCGGGGAAAAGAGTGATACGGCATGGGAAAATCCGGCAGCAGTTATAAGCCGGGAGCAGCAGCTGACAGAATATCTGGTACAGAAATTAAGGGAGATTTCTGGGGTAAAACTGTATTTGCCTGCAGACGAGAGACGGTGGACAGGAATTGTAGCGTTTAATATTGAGGGGTATCAGGCATTTGATGTGGGGTTGATTTTGGATGAGGATTACAAAATTGCAGTGCGGACAGGATATCAGTGTGCACCGCTGATACATAGATATTTGTGGGATGAAGAGTTTCATGGAGTAGTGAGGGCTGGAATTGGAAGATTTACCACGGAAGAGGAACTGGATGCGCTAGCTAGTGCGGTGAGAGAGATTGCAGAAGGATAAAGGGAGGAAGAGAGAATGGTAGCAAAGGAAGCATCTTTAAAGGACATTATCGAAAGTGAGCCGCATCGTCTGGAAATTCCATTTTTTCAACGGCGATATGTATGGAAAGAAGAAAATTGGCAGGAATTATTGGAGGCTTTAGAACATTTTAAAGAAGAGAAGGTGTTTTGGGGTTCTGTAATTATAAAGCTTTCAACAGAAAAAGAAGATGATTCGTTAGGACATTGCTTCAGTAAAGGATATGTGATTGATGGTCAGCAGAGGTTGACAACAATAGCACTTTTGACAAAAGCAATCTATGACAGCGTGGAAGAAAAGGAAGATTGGTGTCAGAGGGTAGCGTATAATGATCTGTTTTTTCCACCCTATACTTCAGCACCGAGAGAAAAATTTGAGTTGATAATAAAGCATTCAAGAATCGATAGAGAAGAATACGAGCATATTGTGAAAACAGGTATTTTTGATGATGAAAAGGTTGAAGTGGAACAGGATTCTGGCGGACAAATTTCCAGATGTTACGCCTATTTTAAAAATAAGTTTAAAGAGAAAACAAAAGAAGAATTAACTACGATGATAGACAATCTCTACGGTGATGAGAAAGTATTTGTGCAGATCATTCTTGATGAAAAGGATGTGAATGAACAGGCAATTTTTGATTCTATTAATCGGGCAGGACAAAAATTGTTTACATCAGATATTATTAAAAACAATTTATTTAAGAAATTAATGTATGTAACAAATGACAATGATCGTGTTTGTAAATTGTGTGACAAGTATTGGGATAACATTTTCTGGGTAGATGAATTCTGGGATGAAAAAAGGCGTTTTGGAAATATCGGGAAGAGCCACTTGGATTTTTTATTGTATTCCGTTGCCTGTATAAAATGGCCAGATGAATCTTTGCAGAATATAAATGAAAAACTTGAAAATGTTTTTGAACGAAAAACGGAGTGCTTTGGTGAAGAGGAATTGACAGAACTTATCATGGATATTTCAAAGTATGCGTTGATTTATAAAAAATATATTTATGAATTTGGGGAAAATATGGAAGAGATTGCCTTTGGCAAGGAGGAGCATGTAAACAGGCTGTTGCTTATTATGGATAAATTTAAGATACAGATGTTTTATCCATATATACTGAAAAAATTATATGAAAATATTACTGAGTATGACGTGGATCACAAGCAGGTAGTGTGTAACTTAAGTGATGACAATTTGAATCGGGAAATGAAATTATTAGAAGCATACATTGTCAGAAGAAGAATCTGTAGCGCAAGTACTTCCGGTTATTCTAAAAAATGTATGGAGGTACTAAAAAGGGGAATTAGTCAGCTGTATTCCGATTATGATTTGGAAGGCGATAACAATGACGTTATAAAGGAAAACAGAGCAGTCAAAGAAGCATTGAAGAATATTGGTAAAACGGAAGTGATTAAGATGATATTATTTTGCATTGAATTAACCAGATGGGATGAAAAGGATGATATGGGGAGACTATCCTTTAATTATCAGGTAGAGCATATTATGCCGCAAAAATGGAAAGAACATTGGAAGCTGGCTTCAAACCGTTCCGAAGATGAGAGAAATCTGGCTGTAAAGCAGATAGGAAATATGATTTTACTCAGCCAGAAGCTAAACGGGCATCTCCAGAACAGTGAGTATAAAATAAAAATGGAAGGAGTTCACGATGGAAAAAAGGTAAAAGAGGGATATCGAGACAGAACACAGTTGAAGATGACAAAAGAAATTGTAGATCAGTACAATGCGGGTGATCAGAGTTGGGATGAAGAGCATATAGAAAGACGTACAGACAGTATAGGTGAAGAAGTAATAAAGCATTGGGATGTAACAAAGCTATTAGAGGAGGTTGGAAAATGAAAACCATCGATGAAACCACCATGCGCGAAATGATTTTACAAGTATTATATGTGGAACGTAAAAATCTGCGCAGCAAGGCAAAAACAGATCAGAGAATGGCAGAAGAACTATCTAAAATTATTATTGATTATGCGAAAAGAGCATAAGAAGATGAGGGAAGAGAAGGTATGAAATTTACGAAAATTACCATGAATAATTTTATGAGGTATAAGGGAAAAAATACCATAGAGTTTAGCTGCGACCCGCAGAAAAATGTAACGGTGGTATTGGGGGATAATACAGTAGGAAAAACCACTATTGCGCAGGCATTCCGGTTTGGACTTTATGAGGCAATTTTTGCAGAACGGGGGAAAAGGCAGGAGGACTATCAATTATTAAACAACGATATCCTTGCCATGATGAATGCGGATTCTAGGGCAAGTGTTTCGGTGGAAATTGTGGCAGAGGATGAGAAACAGCAGTATGATATCCGTCGTGAAATTACTTATCTGCGGGCATATCCACAGATGGTAGCAAAGGAAGTATATAAAAAAGTGACACTGGAAATCTCCGACAAAGAAAACCCTGAAAATTGTATTTCTGTAGCACCGGAAAAAATTGAAGAAGTGATTAACGAAATGTTTCCGAGAAATTTATCCCATTACTTTCTGTTTGATGGGGAGCGTTGGAATGATGTGACGGTAAACGGAGTGAGGGAGAGCATCAAAGAGTCTGTACATATTTTGACCGGGCTTTCCGCTTATCAGAAGGCAATCTGGCACTTGAAAGATATGGGGAGCAATTCAGTCATTAAAAAATTCAAAGGGAACATATCCGGATCGGGAAATATGTATGACAATTTAGAAAAAGAAAGAAACCGGATGGAGCGTGAGATTGGAACTGCACAGGAAAAAATAGAAACCATTGATATTAATATTAAGCATTATTTGGAAAAAATAGAAGAAATCGAACAGTATTTGGAGGAAAATAAAAACACCGAGGTTTTTCAGGCAAAATACAAACAGCTGCAGGTGGTAAGAAGAAATCAGGGAGAGAAAACCATTACCAATTACAAAAGTCTGGTAAATGAATTTAGCGACAAGGCATATATGCTGTTTGCGCAGCCAATGATAGAAGCGTCCTTAAAAATGGTAAAGGCTGTTGCAGGAGAGAGAAGAGACATTCCTCATATGCACCAGGCAAGCATTGACTATATTATTAAAACCGGAAAATGTATTTGTGGCACACCCTTGACGAAAGGATCAAAAGAGCTTACCTGTCTTTTAGAACAGAGGAATTACCTGCCTCCTGCGGATATCGGTTCCCTGCTAGGGGAATTTGAGAGGACGGGAATGCGTTGGAAAAACCGCAGCAGAGATGTTGTATCGGAATTAAAAGAAAACGCCGGCAATGTGGATGAGAGCCTTCGACAATATGAAGAGACCTGTAATCAGCTAGAGGATTTGGAACGGAGGATGGACGAGCAGATTGACTTTGCAGAAAAACGGAGACAGAAAAAAAGCTATCAGCAGGAAGTACAGAAGCTAAGTGCGGAAAAAGGCGAGTGGAAAGGACGGATTGACAGTTATAAAAAACGCATTGTCAGTTTAGAGGAAGATATGCGAGGACAGGAGGCAAAAAATGAGGAAAACAAGCGTTGGCGTGAACGTGTAGAGGTGGCGGAAGCCTTGTATGACCGCTTGAAACAGGATTTTGAAAAGAAGGAAAACCAGACCTTTACGGAATTAAATAGTCAGATACAGAAAAATTTTGCCCGGATGTTTAATGCGAAGGATAAAAAAATTCAGCTCAATGAGCAGTACGAGATTCAGCTTCTTTATCAGACCGATATCGGTTTCCGTGAGGAAAAAAATTTGTCTGAGGGGGAGAAAATTGCCCGTAATTTTGCGTTTATTGTGACTATTATGGAATACAGCAGAAAGAAAAAGGCAGGGAAAGACGGCACGGGAGAAGAGGGAGACACGCTACCTATCGTATTAGACGGACCATTTTCAAAATTGGGGGATGAAAATATCCGTTTGATTGCAAAAGTTCTGCCAGAAGTTTCGGAGCAAGTCATTTTATTTATGTTAGAAAAGGACTGGAAATATACCGGATTAGATAATTATGTGGGTGCAGCTTACCGGATTGAGAAGGCGGCAGATAAGTCATATGCAGCTATAAAAAGAGTAGAATAGCTTTTTTGCAAAATTATATTTGAAGTTTGGTAAAAACAAATATTTGCGGGTTGCAGAAAGAGTGGAGATTAAGATGGCGGACTATGAATTTTTTAAGAAAGAATTTCAGTTTTATGGGAAACATGCCAGAATGGCAGGAGAACTGTGGGTATCAAATGATTATGAGCATACCTATTTTAAACGATTGATTGATTTATATATCGTCGCAGCAGTGGTGGGATTTCGTGTAGACAGAAAAGCTGGGGTAGACTACTCGCCGGTGGATCCCAAGAGTATTTTTTCAGAGCAGATGTTAAATGCCAAAGAAGATTTAGACTTTATCATGCAGATGATGATTATGTTAGATAACAAAGGAAGTATGACAGAGGAGGAAGCTGTGAAAAAAGCATTTCGCGGAGCCGCTACCAAAGAAGAATTTGACTATTATCAGGAAATGTTCAATTCTTATGCCCGGGGCGGGGTGGAGGAGCTTTACGAGCGTCTTGTGATACGTAAAGCGGAGCCTGAGGATGGATTTTATGATAATAAAACAGCAAATCTTATGATGGTGATGGAACGTTTTGCACCGATAGAGGATACAGAACGAAAATTGTAAAAATTTGTAAAAAGGTATTTACAATCGTAAAGAAATCGGGTATTATAATAAAGAATTATATCATACCAAGTGATAACAGGTTTCTACAGTAAGGTAGAACACCTAAAAGCTCTAATCCCATTCTTCGGAATGGGATTATCTTTTATCAGCAAAAAATCGGGACGGATTTTTCATGGTCAAAGAGATTTATTTGCAGCAGGTGTCCCGCTGTTTAAAGAGTGGTTCAGTTGAAAGGAGAAGGAAAGATGGATGAAAAATTAGATTACAGAATTGGTTTAGACATTGGAATTGCGTCTGTAGGATGGGCGGTATTACAGAATGATAGTAAGGGGGAACCGGTACACATTGTAGATTTAGGTGTGCGTATTTTTGATAAGGCAGAGCAGCCAAAAACAGGGGAATCACTGGCTGCACCAAGACGGGATGCCAGAACCACCAGAAGAAGACTGCGGAGAAGAAAACACCGCATGGATCGTATTAAGCGGCTGTTTTCTGAGAAGGGGCTGATTGAGATAGAGCCATTTATGGAGCGGTATCATACTGGAAAATTGCAGGATGTGTACCAACTGCGCTATGAAGCATTAGATAGAAAACTAAAGGATGAAGAATTTGCACAAGTGTTGCTACATATTGCAAAACACCGCGGTTTCCGCTCCACCAGAAAGTCTGAAATGGCGGAGGATAAGGAAGGCGGGCAGGTACTTAAGGCTACCAATGAAAATAAACAACGGATGGAAGAAAAGGGCTATCGAACCGTCGGCGAAATGATGTATTTAGATGAAGAATTTCGGATAGCGTGCCCGTGGGTAGAAAGAGGTTATGTTCTCGCACCGCGAAATAAAGCCGGAAATTACCGTCATACCGTGCTGCGAGCTATGCTGGTAGAGGAGGTACATGCCATTTTTGCAGCACAGCGGGAAATGGGAAATGAAAAAGCCACGGAGGAGTTAGAAGAAAAGTATTTGGAAATTATGGAAAGCCAGCGTTCCTTTGATTTAGGTCCTGGAAATCAGCCGGATGGTACTCCAAGCCCTTACGCGGTCAACGGTTTTGAAGGGCGTGTGGGAAACTGTACATTTGAAAAGGATGAACTTCGCGGGGCAAAAGGAACCTATACGGCAGAGTATTTTGTGGCATTGCAAAAAATCAGCCACACCAGACTGGTAAATACCGACGGCGAGATACGTAATTTTACAGAAGAAGAACGACAGATTTTAATAGAATTATTGCACAGTAAACGTGAAGTCCAATATGCTGCTGTCCGTAAAAAATTGAACTTGGGTGTGGATACGCGTTTCTATAATTTGAATTATCGTGGAAAAAAAGAGAAAGATACGGGAAAAGCAGTAGATATAGAGGCGCAGATAAAAGAGACAGAAAAAGCGAAATTTATTAGTATGCCCTACTATCACGATTATAAAAAAATACTTGGGCAACGGTTGACAGAGATGAGGGAAACGGAGAGACAAGATTTATTAGATGAAGTGGGCAGAATTTTAACTTATTTTAAAAATGATGACAGCCGTACGGAACGTTTATCAGAGCTTGGTTTATCTCAGGAGGAAATGGAAGGGTTGTTACCTTTAAATCCGGCAAAATTCCAGCATCTTTCCATAAAAGCCATGAGGAATATTATCCCATATTTAGAACAGGGAATGAATTATGATAAGGCATGCACTCAGGCAGGATATGATTTTAAGGCAGATGATAATGACACGAAGCAAAAGCTGCTGAAAGGAGAGGCAGTAAATGCAGTGCTTGAGGATATTACCAATCCGGTGGTAAGACGTTCTGTTTCCCAGACGGTCAAAGTTATCAATGCGATTATCCGAAAGTATGGCAGTCCGCAGGCAGTTCATATTGAACTTGCCAGAGAGATGGCAAAAAATTTTGATGAGAGAAAGAAATTAGAAAATGCCATGAAAGAACGTGGAGATTCCAACGAAAAAGCCAAAAAGAAAATACAGGAGCTAGGAGTGCTGTCTCCAAGTGGACAGGATATTTTAAAATATCGTTTGTGGGAGGAGCAGGATGGCATTTGTATGTATTCGGGGAAGAAGATTCCGTTAGTGGCATTGTTTAAGCCGGGATATGAGATAGACCATATTTTACCTTACAGTATTACGTTTGATGACAGTTTCCGCAATAAGGTATTGGTGGCAGCCGAAGAGAACCAGCAGAAGGGAAACCATACACCTTACGAGTATTTTGGAAATGATGAAGAAAAGTGGAAGGAATTTGAAATTCGTGTAAATACGATGATTCGTGATTTTAAAAAGCAGGAAAAAATGTTGAAGAAACATTTCACGGAAGAAGAAAGAAAAGAATTTAAAGAGCGTAATTTGAATGATACGAAATATATTACTACTGTGGTCTATAATCTGATACGTCAGAACTTAGAACTGGCTCCGCTTTGTGTGGAAGGGAAGAAGAAACAGGTACGTGCCGTAAATGGTACGATTACAGCTTACCTTAGAAAAAGATGGGGACTGCCGCAAAAAGACCGTGATACCGATACCCATCATGCGATGGATGCGGTGGTAATTGCCTGCTGTACGGATGGTATGATACAGAAAATTTCTCGTTACACGAAGGGAAGGGAACTGCGTTATGCCAGAAGTTATCGGTATGTGGACGAGGAGACCGGAGAAATCTTTGACTGTAGAGAAATGGACAGGGATGAGTGGGATAAAAAGTTTGGCGTGAAGGTGCCATTGCCGTGGAATACATTTAGGACAGAACTCGAAGTGAGAATGGGAAATGACCCGAAGAACTTTTTAGACACACACATGGATGTTGCCACAGAACTTGACTATCCTGAATTTATTTATGAGAATATGCGTCCGATTTTTGTATCACGTATGCCGAATCACAAGGTTACTGGGGCGGCTCATGCAGATACCATCCGTAGTCCGAGGCATTTTAAAGAAGCGGGGGTAGTGTTGACAAAGACGGCGCTGACGGATTTGAAACTGAATAAGGATGGCGAGATTGAAGGATATTATAACAAAGAAAGTGATTGGATTTTATATCATGCACTAAAACGTCAGTTAGAACTGTGCGGAGGAGATGCAAAAAAGGCATTTGCAGAGGAGTTTCATAAGCCGAAAGCAGACGGAACAGAAGGTCCGGTGGTGAAGAAGGTAAAGATTGAAAAGAAACAGACTTCCGGTGTGTTGGTGAATGGCGGAGAAGGAATTGCAGAGAATGGCTCTATGGTTCGCATTGATGTGTTCCGCAAGGATGGAAAGTACTACTTCGTACCGATTTACACTGCGGATGTGGTGAAAAAGGTGTTGCCGAATAGGGCAGCAACTGCTGGAAAGCCATATAATGAGTGGCGTGTAATGGAGGATAAGGATTTCGTGTTTAGTCTTTATTCTAGGGATTTGATACATGTGAAGAGTAAGAAGGGTATAAAAACAAGTTTAAATTCTGGTGGACAGTTATTGCAGAATGAGATGTATGTATATTATATAGGTGCAGATATTTCAACGGCAAGTATAACGGGGATAGCAAATGATAGCAGTTTTAAATTTCGTAGCTTGGGTATTCAAAGTCTTGAACTATTAGAAAAGTGTCAGGTGGATATCCTTGGTAATGTGTCAGTAGTAAAACAGGAGAAGCGGATGGGATTTTCATAATGAAACGTCTGGTCAGAATATAGATATGTGAGATAGTGAATATTAGCGAATTTTATTTGCATTGAGTGTAACAGGTATTTTTAACTGGAGTAGGGAGGAATATGGGGTTTCGTAATATTAAAATTGACAGCAACATGAAATTGCATATCAAAAATGAGCAGCTAGTAATTGAGGCAGGGGAGGAAGTGCAGATTCCTTTGGAGGATATCAACTGTATTATGATTGAGAATCAGTCTGTAACGGTTTCTGCATATTTTCTCCAAAAGGCGGCAGAAATGGGCATTGCCGTGTATGTCTGTGATGGAAAACATCTTCCAAATGCAGTTCTGCTTCCTATGGTGCGTCACAGTCGTCATTTTAAAATATTAAAATACCAGATGGAAGCGGGAAAGCCATTACAAAAGCGTTTGTGGCAGCAGATTGTAGTGCAGAAGATTAAAAATCAGGCACTATGCTTGGAGTTTTTGGAATTAGATGGGGCAAAGGAATTGTTTGATATGTGTAAAGAGGTACAGTCCGGTGACAGAACTCACGTGGAAGCAAAAGCGGCAGCGTTTTATTTTCGGAGTATGTACGGACTTGGATTTTCAAGGGGAAATGACCACATCATTAATTCGGCATTAAATTATGGATATGCTATTGTCCGTGGACTGATAGCACGCTCGATTATCTGCTATGGACTAGAGCCATCTATAGGTGTGTTTCATCATAGTGAGTTAAATAATTACAATTTGGCGGATGATATGATAGAGCCATTCCGCCCATTGGTAGACTTATATGTATCGCAGCACTTTGATATTGCAGAGATAGACTCTTCATTGACACCGGAGATGAAGCGAGGGTTGTTTGGAATTATGAATTTTGATATGGATGTGAAAGGGGATAAACGAATTATCAGTAATTGCATCGATATGCTGGTGGCAAGTTACAGCAGTGCATTACAGGGAAAGCGGACAGAATTAGATTTGCCGGAACTGATACAGTTACAGGTACATAGTTATGAATAAATTTATGAGAATGCTTGTATTTTTTGATTTACCGGTAGTGACTGCAAAGGATAGAAAAGCAGCTACCAAATTCCGAAATTTTCTGTTAAAAGATGGATATCATATGATGCAGTGGTCTGTTTACTCAAGAATTTGTAATGGCACTGATGCAGTGGCAACCCATCAGCAGCGTTTGAAACAAAATTTGCCGGAGAAAGGGTCCGTGCGTTTACTGACGTTGACAGAAAAGCAGTATGAGTCCATTGAGGTGTTGTTAGGAACGAAAACCTTTGATGATTCCTCAGAATCAGTAGAATTGATAAATATTTTTTAAAATGAAAGGTTGAATGCTCTTATGAATAGTATACTGATAAAAGATACGACAAAAGAAGAACGGATTGCGCTAATAAAGGATTGGCTTCCGGAAGAAGAATGTGATATTGATTTATGGGATATGTATCGAGACTATATAAATGGCGAGAAAGAGATTGCGGAAATTAATGCAGAGTTCCAGACGGATTTTTATACGGAAGAAGAAGGATAATGAGGAAGTGAGCTTATGGTAAAACCAATTATGAAGGATGTTTTCTTTTTACAACAGAAATCGGAACCTGCAACAAAAGCAGATGAACAAGTAGTACAGGATTTATTAGATACGTTAAAGGCAAATGAAGCAGGCTGTGTCGGCATGGCAGCAAACATGATTGGAGTAAAAAAACGAATTATTGTTGTAAATGTAGGCTTTATGAATATTCCTATGATAAATCCTATGATTGTAAAGAAATCCGGTGCATACGAGACGGAAGAAGGTTGCCTTTCTTTGGTGGGGGTAAGGAAAACCACGAGGTATCGGGAGATTGAGGTAGAATTTTGGGATGCAAGCTGGAAGAAGCAGAGACAGAAATATTCCGGTTGGATAGCACAGATTATTCAGCATGAATGTGACCATTTAGATGGAATTATTATATAAGGTGATAGGTTATGAAAAAATATACGATTATAAAAATTTATGAGCCTGATTTTGGCTGTGAGGGACTTTCGGATGGGCAGCAACGAATGGATGATGTGGTTCTTAAGGATATGGAAGGTAACGAGGTGATAGTACAGATTTCAGATGCAGAACTTTATGCTAAAAATTTGAATGAGGGTGATGAGTATTGGATGGAGTAGAAGTAAAGTGCTGACGGAACAAATGTTTTTTGAAAAAAGAATAAAATATTTACTTCTTGATAGGAAAACAACTGATTTTTTTGATGAAAAACCCCCGCATAATCCTAGTGTTATGCGGGGGTTCGTGTTCCCTATTATACCATACCAAGTAATAACCGGGAACTACAGCCGTCAACGATTATATACCACGTGTTGTAAAATTATACCATACCAAGTAATAACCGGGAACTACAGCCTCGTGATAATTCAAATCCTCCAATTCTAAATTATACCATACCAAGTAATAACCGGGAACTACAGCTCTTCTTGCTCTTTCCAGTATTCAATTATAATTATACCATACCAAGTAATAACCGGGAACTACAGCAATGTAATCAAATGCTACGATTGTTACACCATTATACCATACCAAGTAATAACCGGGAACTACAGCTCCCGCTTCTCCACTACTGGTGGCGCAGGTATTATACCATACCAAGTAATAACCGGGAACTACAGCAGAATAAGCGACATCTTACAATTGCACTTAATTATACCATACCAAGTAATAACCGGGAACTACAGCAGCTGAATT
>JAQXGQ010000063.1 GCA_029006795.1 Clostridiales bacterium
TGGATGTGCCGGAAGAACTGCAGGAATTAAAAGCATGTATTTTACAAACAGGAAGTACCATAGAGCAGGAGAGTATGCTATACTAACAGAAATTGTCTGTTTATAAATAAATTTCGTCATGAAACAGCAGAAAGGAATGGAAACATCATGCAGTCACAGAACGAATTGAGAAATATTTTACAGCGCATCGACCACCGGGGATATCCGGCATATAAGGACACCAGAGGTTCTTACGAATTTCCGGGTTATGTTTTTTCCATTGACCATGTGCAGGGAGATCCTTTTGCATCGCCTTCGAAGGTCAGTATCCATATCCGTGGAAAACAGGCGGGGTTCCCGGAACAGCTTTGGAGGGAAAAATGCAGGCGAGTTGCACTGCAGGATTACCTATTACGCCAGTTTGGGAAAGCCTTAGAGAAGGTTTCCTTTCAGGCAAAGGGCTCAGGAAAAAGCGGGTTGATGGCAGTGAGCCGCCCGGGGCAGGAGGTGCTAGAGCGCAGTGCCTGTGAGATTGATGCGAAAACAGGGGATATTGTACTTCGCATGGAAATCGGTTTTCCGGCAAACGGACGAAGCATCAACGCAGGAGAATTAGAAAAAATCTGTTTTAAATTTTTACCGGAGACTGTGCAAAAATCCCTGTTTTATAAAGCCTTGAATGGACAGGAAGTACAAGCCGTATGCGACTTATCGGAAGACCAGCAGTACATCAGAAAGCAGTTAAAAGAATTAGGGCTTGTGGCATTCGTGGCAAACGGCTCTATTTTGCCGAGAGAGTCTGGTGTTTCCGGCAGACCTATGAAAAATGCGGTAGCATTTATGGCGCCTAAATCTCTAGAGGTTACGATGAAACTGCCACATCACGGAAGTATTACGGGAATGGGAATTAAAAACGGTATTACCCTGATTGTGGGTGGCGGCTATCACGGGAAATCCACATTGCTGAAAGCATTAGAAACAGGGGTTTATAACCATATTGCCGGGGACGGAAGAGAATATGTCATTACGGATGATACCTCCATGAAAATCCGTGCAGAGGATGGAAGAAGCATCCGGGATGTGGATATTTCCATGTTTATTCACGATTTGCCAAATGGCAAGGACACCGTTTCCTTTTATACAGAGGATGCCAGCGGCAGTACTTCTCAGGCAGCAAACGTGATAGAGAGCATGGAGGCAGGAACAAAAGTATTTCTCATTGATGAGGATACCAGTGCTACGAACTTTATGATACGGGATGAACTGATGCAGCGGGTAGTGCATAGGGATGCAGAGCCGATTGTACCTTTCATTGACCGTGTGGAGGAGTTGTATCGGAAACAGGGTATCTCCACGATTTTAGTGGCAGGAAGTTCCGGTTCCTATTTCCACAAGGCAGACTGCATTATCCAGATGAATCGCTATGAGCCGTTAGAAATCACAGAGTTTGCCAAAGAACAGGCAAAACAGTTTCCATTGCCGGAACAGAAAGTGGAAGAAGCGAAAGCACCTGATTTTGTCCGCAGGGTAAAACCGGATAAAATGATAAAAGAGGACAACCGTCTGAAAATCAAGACGATGGGAAGGGATGGTATTTCTATTAATAAAGAAACCATTGATGTCCGTTATGTGGAGCAGCTTGTAGACAGCGAGCAGTTAGCATCGTTAGGATATCTCTTAAAGTATGCCAACCAGCACTTATTTGATGGAAAAAAGACTTTACAGGAAGTGGTAGAAAGCCTGTATGAAATCATGGAGCAAAAGGGCATGGCAGCAGTCTGTGAGAGCAGTTATCTGCCCTGTGGTTTAGCGAAGCCGAGAAAACAGGAAATCTTTGCCTGTATGAACCGTTACCGGAGATTAGGATTATGAGAGAAAAGAAACATATCTGTGTGGCAGTGCTAGCCCATGTAGATGCGGGAAAAACTACGCTATCAGAGGCAATGTTATACCAGAGCGGCAGCATCCGAAAAATCGGACGTGTGGATAATCAGGACGCATTTTTAGATAACTATGCCTTAGAGTGGGAGAGGGGAATTACTATTTTTTCCAAACAGGCGGAATTTCAAATTGGAGAGACAGAAATTACCCTGTTAGATACGCCGGGGCATGTGGATTTTTCAGCGGAGATGGAGCGAACCCTGCAGGTACTTGATTATGCCATTCTTATAGTCAGCGGCGCAGACGGGGTGCAGGGGCATACGAAAACGCTGTGGCGGTTATTAAAGCGGTATCGGATACCGACCTTTCTTTTCATCAACAAAATGGATCAGAGCGGAACAGATAAAGAGGCCCTTTTGGCAGAAATGAAAGAACAGTTTTCCGATGGCTGTGTGGATTTTTCAAAGGATGAAGACGGAGAGTATTGTGATGCGGATATCTGGGAAAATATTTCCGTCTGTGATGAGAAGCTGCTAGAAACCTACTTAGAGAAAGAGCAGGTGGAAGAGAAAGAAATCTGCCGTCTTATCAGAGAGAGAAAATTGTTTCCCTGCTTTTTTGGTTCGGCACTGAAATTGCAGGGTGTTACGACTCTGATGGAGAGTATCGATTCTTATACGGAAATGCCGGAGTACCCGGACAAGTTTGGGGCAAAGGTCTATAAGATTACAAGAGACAATCAGGGCAACCGTCTCACCCATATGAAAATCACAGGAGGCAGCCTTGCAGTAAGACAGACTCTTTTAGATACAGAAAAAGTAAATCAAATTCGCATTTATTCCGGGGAAAAATTTAAGACGGTGGATGAAGCATCGGCAGGAAATATCTGCGCTGTGACAGGACTTAACCAGACATATCCCGGTCAGGGGATTGGAGTGGAAAAAGAATCAGAACTTCCGATTTTAGAGCCGGTGCTAAATTATGAATTAAAACTGCCGGAGGGAGTATCGCCGCAGACCATGCTGCCGAAACTTCGGATGTTAGAGGAGGAAGAACCGGAACTTCACATTGTCTGGGATGAGACGTTGCAGGAAATTAAAATCCAGATGATGGGGGAAGTGCAGATTGAAATATTAAAGCGTCTAGTCGAAGAACGGTTCGGAGTGGAAGTAGAGTTTGGCACTGGAAAAATTGTTTATAAAGAAACGATTGCAGACACTGTGGAAGGTGTGGGACATTTTGAACCGTTGCGTCATTATGCGGAAGTACACCTTCTCTTAGAGCCAGGAGAACGTGGCAGCGGTCTTGTTTTTGACACAGACTGCAGCGAAGATATTCTCGATAAAAACTGGCAGAGATTAGTACTGACCCATTTAGAGGAAAAAGAACATGTGGGCATATTGACAGGATCGGCAATTACAGATATGAAAATTACTCTGGTTACGGGACGGGCGCACAATAAGCATACCGAGGGCGGAGATTTCAGGCAGGCAACTTACCGGGCAGTCAGACAGGGATTGATGCAGGCGCAGTCGGTACTGTTAGAACCATATTATGAATTTCGGTTAGAAATCCCGGAAAGTGTATTAGGAAGAGCCATGACAGATATGGAACGCATGAAAGCTGCCTGTAATCCGCCGGAACTTATCTCTCAGACAGAAAGCAGAGGGGCGATGGCACTTTTGACCGGACGGGTGCCTGTGGCGGCTTTGGGAGATTATGCAAAGGAAGTGACTGCCTACAGTAAAGGACATGGTAGCTTAAGCTGTACGCTGTGGGGCTATGAGGTCTGCCATAATAAAGAGGAAGTGGTGGAAGCAATCGGCTATGACCCGGAGAGGGATGTGGCAAACCCTACAGGTTCCGTATTCTGTGCCCACGGTGCAGGATTTGTGGTAGAGTGGGATTCGGTAAAAGATTATATGCACATGGAAAGTGTCTTAAAGCCGAAAAAGAAGGCGGAAGATGCAGACTGGGTTCCGAGAAAAATGTATATGGAGCAGAAACCCGAAGAAGAGCGGTGGATTGGCACAGAGGAAATTGACAGCATTTTAAACCAGACTTACAATGCCAACCGCAGGGCGAAAAATGAGGCAGGGCGCAATAACTGGAAATTGAAGGGACGAAGTGGGGGAAGTACAGCATCTGCTGTAACAAGAATCTATCAGCCAAAGGTATCAAAAGAAGAGTATTTGTTAGTGGACGGTTACAATGTGATATTTGCATGGGAGCAGTTAAAGGAGCTTGCAGCAGTAAATATCGACAGTGCCAGAGGAAAACTTCTCGATATCTTAAGCAATTATCAGGGCATCCGGGGATGCCATCTCATTGTAGTTTTTGATGCTTACCGCGTGCAGGGGCACAAAACAGAAATTTTCGATTATCATAATATTCATGTGGTTTATACCAAAGAGGCGGAGACAGCAGATGCTTACATTGAAAAATTTGCCCATGAAAACGGACAAAAATACCGTGTTACGGTGGCTACCTCCGATGGGTTAGAGCAGATTATTATCCGTGGGGCAGGCTGTCTTTTGCTTTCGGCTAGGGAGCTAGAACAGGAGATAGCAGAGAAAAACCGGCAGTTGCAGCAGGATTATAAGGAAAGTGCACCGGCAGGGAAAAGTTTTCTTTTAGACAATCTTTCGGCAGCAGCAGTGGAGGAACTGCAAAGAATAGAAGAAGACCAGGATGACCAGAAGGGATAGACAAGAAGCTATAAAGGAAATAAAAAGAAAAGACGATAATGAACTTAGAAGCAAAAAAGCAGCATGCGGGGGAGCCCGCAGAAAAAGAGGGCAGAATGAAAAAAGACGAAGAAGTAAAACTGACCCATTCGGGTTTTTTATCCGTCAACGGAAGAAGACAGGTTTCCATCCGGTTTGAGCGGGGAGAGGATGTGGCAGAGGGCACACTTCCTCCCGGAAAGATTACCAAGAATAAAGGCTTTACGGAGAAAGAAATCGCAGGATTAGAGTTGTATTTAGAACTGAAGTGTGACGAAATATACGCCAAAGCGAAGGAATTAGGAAAAATTAAAAATCTGTTTTAGCGGTTGAAACTGCTCTGAGCTACATATACTATGTAAAAATCAGAGAGGTGAATCAATCAGTGAAAACATTCCATGAATTATACTTAGAAATCATTAAACAGGAAGCGAAAGAGGGTAGACACTTATTAGAGGATTATAATCCCTACCACTTAGACTGTCTGCTTCATCCGGAAAAATATGCTCCGGTAGTTCACACGGATAAGTGTGAGGAATGTGCATACGAGAAGGCCTGTGTGAACAGTTGTGTGTTTGATGCGATTCAAAAGAAAGAGGACGGCACCGTTTATATTGACCCGGATAAATGTTCGGGCTGCGGTGTCTGTGTAGATGCCTGTAAATTAGAGCGCTTAGCGGCAAACAAGGATGTGCTCCCGGTGTTAAAAGCGATTAGAGAAGAAGGGCGGGACGTTTATGCCCTGATAGCTCCTGCTTTTACAGGGCAATTTGGGGAAAAGGCTACACCGGGCAGACTTCGCAGCGCCTTTAAAGCATTAGGCTTTAAGGGCATGGTGGAGGTTGCGGTATTTGCGGATATCTTAACTCTGAAAGAAGCCTTAGAATTTGACCGCAATATACAGGAAAAAACAGACTTTCAGCTTACTAGCTGTTGTTGCCCGGTGTGGATTGCCATGATAAGAGGAATTTATAAAGATTTAGTTTCTCATGTGCCGGGAGCTGTTTCACCGATGATTGCAGCGGGAAGAGTGGTTAAAAAAATCCATCCCAAGGCTATGACGGTATTTATCGGGCCTTGTCTTGCCAAGAAAAAAGAAGCGAAAGAGCCTGACATTGCCGATGCCATAGATTATGTGCTGACCTTTCAGGAGGTAAAGGAAATCTTTGAGGCAGCAGAGATTCACCCGGAAGAACTGACGGAGGAAGCATCTGAACATTCCTCAAGGGCAGGAAGAATTTATGCCAGAACTAGAGGTGTCAGCGAGGCGGTGGCAAAGACGGTAGAACAGCTAAATCCCGATAGAAAAATACAGGTATCGGCAAAACAGGCGGACGGCGTCAAGGACTGTAAAGCGCTGATAGAACGTATCAAAAATGGAGAGGTCACTGCCAACTTTTTTGAGGGAATGGCGTGTTCCGGTGGTTGTGTGGGTGGTCCTAAGGCCATCATTGACAAGGATAAGGGAAGAGAATTAGTCAATATCTATGGGGAAGATGCTATTTATAAAACCCCTTTAGAAAATCCTTACGTCATGGAATTATTAGCAAGATTAAATTTTGGTTCCGTAGAGGAATTTTTAGAGAAAAGTGATATATTAACCAGAGATTTTGGATAAGTAACGGAAAGGAAGAAAAGTACATGCTTCCACAGAAATTTTTAAACCGAATGGAGCAGATGTTAGGGGAGGAGTACCCTGCATTTTTAGAAAGCTATGAAAAGAAAAAATATCAGTCACTTCGTCTTAATCCGATAAAAGGGGAAATTGGGCAGTTAAAAGAAAAACTGCCCTTTTCTTTGACTCCGGTATCATGGGAAAGCCATGGATTTTGTTATGGCGAAGCGGATACACCGGGAAAGCATCCCTACCATGAGGCGGGAGTATATTATATTCAGGAGCCGAGTGCTATGGCGCCGGTGGCTTATCTAATGTCAGATGTCTATGAGGGTGTTTGTGAGGAAAAGCATAGTTATAGTGAGCGTATTTTAGATTTGTGTGCCGCTCCCGGCGGAAAGAGTACCCAGATTGCCGGAGCCATGTATGAGGCATATGAAAAAGGAATGTGGGAGGATAAAGGTATTCTTATCTCCAATGAAATCCATCCTGCCAGAGCAAAGATTTTATCTGAAAATATAGAGCGGATGGGAATTTCAAATGCACTGGTTACCAATGAGACACCGCAGCATTTAGCGGAAAACTTTGAAAGTTATTTTACCAGAATATTAGTGGATGCTCCCTGCTCTGGCGAGGGAATGTTTCGGAAAAATGAGGAGGCATGTGAGGAGTGGAGTACGGAAAATGTGCTACTTTGTGCAGACAGACAGGATGAAATCCTAGACTGCGCCGCTTCCATGTTAGCACCGGGAGGAAGACTGGTGTACTCCACCTGCACCTTTGCTCCGGCAGAAAATGAGGGCAGTATGGCACGTTTCTTAAGCCGTCACCCGGATTTTTCCATAGAAGAAGTGGAATTAGCAGAGGGAATGTCAAAGGGAGTGCCGGAGTGGGCATATTTGAAAGATGGGGAGAAAGCAATACCGCAGGAACAGAGGATTTCCATAGAAAAGTTAGAGACTATGAGAAAAACGGTGCGTTTATTTCCACATAAAGTAAATGGAGAAGGTCACTACCTTGCTGTCTTAAAAAAAGAAGGAAATATTCCCAAAGGCTATGAGGGATATTGTAAATATGGCATGGAAAAGGGGATTTCAAAAAAAGAAAAAAATGCTCCGGGAAAGGGTTGCTTAGAATTTTTAGATTTTGCAAAGGAAAACCTTAAAACAGAAGGGGTTAGAGGCTGTGAAAAGGAGGAAACCTATCTTAAATTTGGAGAGCAGTTGTATCTTGTTCCAACTGGAATGCCTGCGGTAAAAGGTTTGAAGGTACTTCGCCCGGGACTTCATCTTGGCACTATAAAAAAGAACCGCTTTGAACCCTCCCATGCCCTTGCACTGGCATTAAAACGGGAGGATGTCATACATAGTATGGATTTTTCGGCAGACAGTGAACAGATACGGGGATATTTAAGTGGAAACACGTTTCCGGCAGAGGGCGAAAAGGGGTGGTATCTTATCACCGTAGATGGGTACAGCATCGGTTGGGGAAAATTAGCAGGTGGTATGATGAAAAATCATTATCCGAAGGGACTTCGAAAATAGTGATATTGCTGATTTGATTAGTAGAGACAAATAGCAGAAAAAGTAAGACAGCCCTCGCAGTAAAAGAAAATTGCGAGGACTGTTCTCTTTTAGTTTGGGAGTTTGTAATGTGAAAAAACATTATTCGCTGACAGCGGTCTTTGTTGTGAAAAATCCGAAATGAGCCACCAGCTTTCTTGCATAAGTTAAGGTAAAGAACAGGATAGCACAGTCAATAGGCAGCATAATCGCATTCTTTAAGACACGCATTGGCATAATAGCAAGGAAGCCCTGTCCATAAAGCATA
>JAQXGQ010000064.1 GCA_029006795.1 Clostridiales bacterium
ACCGTCCGTTTAAAACTGCTGAAGATTGCTGCAAAAGTAGTTCATTCAGCAAGATATATAACATTCAAGCTGTGTAGTAGCTGTCCTTACAAGAATGAGTTTTATGAAACTCTGTCAAATATCAGCAAGCTTAATGTACAGCTGGAATAGCAACTATTAATGAACCTTGACAGCTCGATAACTGCTCTGAAATTTCCATAGGGATTTTATACCCTTTTGCAGGTGATTTGAGAGAAGTTGTTACGGCAAGGATCGATTTGGGGATTCACGGTAAATTTATTGGTTCAGATACTGATCCGTGAATAATTCAGGCTTAATATAAAAAATTACATATAAACATACATTTTTTTCGTTTGAAGGACTTTTCCCTGAGAAAATGGTAATATTAAGAAAAGTGGTCAGACTGAAAGATAACAGAGTAAGAAGAATACCGTGTTCTTTGATTATGATGGTGATATTAACAACAATCGGGAAGGAGTAAGGTTATGAAACAGGAAAATGATACAATATTAATGGTTGCATCGGGAATGAAGAGCAAAAAATTTCAAAAGTGTTGGGGAAACATTGCAGGATATTAGTGATGATGGAATAGATGTAACGTCATTGTCATATAGAGTATTTGCGGAGAGCTCAAAAATTGTTAGAAAAATCCAGTGAGTGTGACGTGTGGTGTAAGTTGAATATACTTTTATATGCAGGAAAAACAGAGGAAACAATAAAAGAAACATTAGAATGGCTAAAGCAGAATAAATTTAAAGGGATATCAGTAAATCCGTTTATTTTATATTTAAATGGTGAAGAAACAAAAGTGTTTATTGATAAAATAAAGAACATAACACAAATGGATGTTGATATAGAAGGATTGTATGAAAATGGATATTCATTTATCGATTTGAGTAGTGAAATTACTAGTCAGATTGCAAAAGATAAATGTAAAAAAAATGCAGAAAATTGTATGCAAAGGCAAGATTATTTGGATTTAAAAAAGATATGTTACACAAGGAGAAACTGACAGATTTAGCATACCCATTTATGATAAAATGAATGATACAGAAGAAAGACTTAAGGAGAAAGATTGAAAATGAGAATTATTTTGATGTTGGTAGAAGTGTTTACGGTTGTGATGCAGAGAAATGTCTGTGAGAGAGCATTCGATAGGAAGCCGGTAGGAACACTGTCTCAAGTCGCTGTATGGGTATGCTTTTATATGATTTCAAACGTATTCACATATTTTTTTGAAACACCGTCATGGTTCAATCTGGTGATTTTTTCAGTGTCATTTTTTGGAGTTCTTTCATGGTTGTATGAGGGAACTTTTAAATTTAAGCTGGTTCTGGTTGTATTTTTATGTCTGATTGGGATGCTGTCAGAAGTAATGGTATGTTTTATAGGGATTTTATGTGGCATAGATATTTTGCATATGCTGCAGAGCACAGAAGTAATGCTTATGTACACAATTTTGTCTAAGCTGTTCTGGTTTGTCGAAGTAAAGATTGCATTACTGTTTTTGAAAAAGAATAAAAACATGGTAATCAGGAGCATGGATTGGCTGGAAGTATTTATTGTACCTGTTAGCAGCATTTTTATTGTAATGGCGATGTTTGTGCCGTTTACAGATGTTTATATATGGATGAAGCTGATCGCTTCAATCCTGATATTGGTTATCAATTTATTCGCTTTTTATAATTATAATGAATTACAGGAAAAGGCAGTGTATCAGGCGGAAAAAGAATTTTTAACGCAGCAGGTGGAAAATTATGCAATTCAATTGCAGGAGATGAGTAAAAGCTGGCAGCAGACAAGGGAGTATCGCCATGATATGAAGCAAAAGTACCTTTTGATTGAATCCTATATAAATCAAGGAGAATATGAAAAAATAAGAGAGCTTTATCGGAAGAACATGGAGAGATTAACGGAGGATGATTATATTTCTAAAACAGGAAATATAAGTTTTGATACGATTGTAAATTATAAAGCAGCAGTTGCACAGAAGAATGGCATTAAGGTCAAATTAGATACGGTAATTCCGTATGATATGAAACTGGAAGATGTAGATTTATACAGTTTACTGGGGAACCTGTTTGATAATGCGATTGAAGCAGCTAAAGAAGTAGAAAAAGAGGAACGTGAAATAAAGCTAATAGCAAAAGTATCCGGAAATAATTTATATTTGGAAATAGAAAACCCATATGTGGGAAATCTGAGAAAAAAGGGTGGGAACTATCTTACCACAAAAGAAAACAGAAAAGAGCATGGATTGGGCTTGCGGATCGTGGAAAATATTGTAAATCGTCATAGTGGTGAGATTCGTATAAATGATACAGACAATAATTTTAAAGTAAAGGTACTTATTTATAATATTGGAAAATAATTAAATTTTATAAAATTCTACTGGCGTTCACCAACTACATCTGTTATACTGAATCTTGTAGTCAGTACTACAAGAAATATTACGAAGGAAGAGATAAAAGATGTTAAAAATAGCCATATGTGATGATGATCGTTTTGAGGCAGAGCGTTTAGAAACAATGGTGTCAAAAGAGATAGAGCAGATGGGCTTAAAGGCTGAAACAGAGGTGTTTTTTGACGGTGGCAGGCTGGTCACAAAAGTTCGGAAAAAACAGTGCTATGATTTGATTTTTCTGGATATTGAAATGCCTTGTTTAGACGGAATAGAAGCGGGAAGATATATCCGTGAGGTGGATAAAAGTGCGCTGTTTATTTATGTCTCAGAGAGTGAGGAATGTCTGAAGGAGCTTTTTGAGGTGGATACCTTCCGTTTCCTTCTAAAGCCTGTTTCGGAGGAAGAACTTCATAGATATTTCGTAAGTGCGATAGCGCGGATAGGAGAGGCAAGGGACTTTTATCAATTTCAGTTTGATAAGGAAATAAAAAAGGTACAGTTGAGGGATGTTTTGTATTTTGAGAGCCGTAACAGGGTGATACATATTTTTCTGAAAGACGGAACGGATGAACGGTTTTATGGTAAACTAAATGATGTGGAACAGGAACTGGCAGGCAGGGGAAAATCGTTTGTCCGCATCCATCAGTCTTATCTGGTAAATTATATCTATATCAAAAGAGCGAATGCCGCTGCGATAACCATAGATGCAGGGGAAAAAGGTCTACTGTCATTGAAGGTCAGCGAGGAGAGACAAAAGACTGTCAAGGCAAGAATGTGTCAGCTGGCAGAAGAAATCTAAGATACACAAAATTGTCGAAAAAGGTATAAAAGCAGGACATTTGCTGTCGAAGAATACGTTTTCCGGTTGACGCATTACGCAATATCTCATATAATGGGACTGGACTAATGGCTGTGAAAGCAGTCCGGAGGAATGGAATGCGTGGTTACCTTTCTAAGTTTAAAATAGAAAAAAGAAAAATGAAATTAGTTGCTGCCATTTGCATTGCATTGGCAGCTCTTGTTGTATCCTTCTTTCTCTTTTCAAAGATTAGCTATGCTTATACTCCTGTGGAGGCTTCTATTACAAACGGGCCGGTCTGGGTAAGGGAGAGTCCGGTGGATGGAACACCCTTAAGCAGTGTGACTGCGGGGACGAAGGTGACCGTCGTAGAGGAAACCACAGGCAAAGATGGAAAGGTCTGGTATCAGATACAGTATACGGAAGACGGAAAGACGATAACAGGATATACCAGATCGGATTTTGTTGCACTGGAGGGGAATTCGGCGGAGGATGAAGCGTATCTGGCGTCTTTAAAAGATGCGGGATTTCCGGATAGCTACGCAGGAAAGCTTCTGACCTTACATAAAAAATACCCCAATTGGCAGTTTGTTGCCGTACAGACAGGACTAGACTGGGAGACTTCTGTTGTCGCAGAGAGTACTGTCGGTAAAAATTTAGTGGAGAGTTTGGCAAATGATTCAAGAAAATCCACGGATGAGGGTGCTTATGACTGGAGTACAAACAAGTGGTATGGATTCGATGGAGCAGGTTGGGTATGTGCCTCGAAGGAATATATCGCCTACTGTATGGATCCAAGAAATTTTTTGGATGAGACCTATATTTTTCAGTTTGAGACCTTAGAATATGAGACTTATCAGGATATTACGGGCGTCAATAATATCCTGAAAAATACTTTTATGGAAGGCGATTACAACGACACTGACGGTCAGAAAAGAAATTATGCCCAGACATTTTTAGAAGTAGGAACTTCTCTTGGGGTCAGTCCCTATCATCTGGCATCCCGCTGTAAGCAGGAACAGGGAAAGAAAGGAAGTAGTCCTCTCATTACAGGGCTTTACAGTAATTATGAGGGTTATTATAATTTCTTTAATGTAGGTGCATATACCACGTCCACGGCATCAGCTACGGTAAACGGTCTGCTAACTGCTAAAAATAACGGATGGGATTCTATTTACAAATCTATCTCCGGCGGCAGCACTGTTGTAGCAAATAATTATGTAAAGAAAGGGCAGAATACAATATATTTTGAAAAATTCAATGCTGTTTACCAGAAAAGCCTTTATTCGCATCAGTATATGACAAATCTGATGGCGGCAATCAGTGAAGGCAGCAGCATGGGAAAGGCGTACGAAAATAAAAATCAGGCATTTGTATTCCGTATTCCGGTTTATAACAACATGCCGGAAAATCCAGTGGCATTTACCGATAAAGGAAATCCGAACAACTGGCTGAAATCTTTGGAAGTAGAGGGAGCTTCGCTGACACCATCCTTCCAGCCGGAAAAGACTGCTTATACATTGGTATTAGGAGAGGATGTGGCAAGCATCAAGGTAAGTGCCGAGGCGGTGGCAAAGAAATCTACTTTGACAGGAACCGGAAACTATGTTTTGAATTACGGAGAAAATAAAATAGAGGTTATCTGCACTTCCCAGAGCGGAGAACCCCGCACCTATACGATTACGGTAGCGAGAGGTGAAGGTGGAGCAGAAACGCAAACATTGGCAGAACAGAGCGGTACGGCTGTCACGTATGGAGATATTAATGGCGATGGAAAGATTTCCAACGCGGACTTGGTGTTAATGCAGAAGCATATCTTAAATATAGAGCCATTAACAGGAAATGCACTTGAGGCTGCCAATGTCAGCCATGACGGTGGCATTACCAATAAAGACTTAGTTATTTTGCAGAAACATATTTTAAATATAGAACCAATTAGTCAGTAATTACGGAGGGAGAGCTGGTTTTATTATGAAAAAGAAAATCGGAACATTTTTAACAGTACTTTGCATGTGTCTGCTGCTTATGGGCACAGACTTTCATTTACAGGCGGCAACGGGAAAGACGAGTGTGGCAGTTTCAGCAGGTACGGTCAATATCGGTGATACGGTAAAAATTACTGCTATGGCAGCAGGGCCATCCGGTGAAAAGACGGTGGCTACCATGACCATATCCTATGATTCTTCTGTATTTTCCTTTGTGGGATGTTCTACTACTTATGGTGGTGGAGGCGGAAGTGTGACAGCTACCTCAGACAGTTTTACCGTAACATTAAAAGCGGTGGCGGCAGGTAGTTCTAAGGTTGCATTAGCAGCTTCCGATGGTGTGGTATTTAACACCAACGAAGAATTAGATTCAATGGAGGGCAGCAGTACTACAATCAAAGTCAATAATGCTGCATCAGAGAGTACCACCAATACTACAACAAGTACGACAGATACAAATAGTACGAATAGTACAACAGATACAAACAATACGACAGATAATGCAAAGTTGTCTGCTGATAATTCTTTAAAGGCATTATCTATTTCTCCAGGGACTTTGTCACCGGCATTTACAGGGAAAACCGTTCAGTATACCGCTACTGTGGCAAATGATGTGACTCGTGTGGCGGTAACTGCTACCCCGGCGAATGAAAAAGCCACCGTGGAATCCGTTACCGGAAATGAAAACCTTTCGGTAGGAAATAATGCTGTAAAAATTGTGGTAAAAGCAGAAAACGGAGTGACTGCCACTTACACCATCACCGTGACAAGACAGGAGACGTCTGCTTCTTCCGAAAAGAGTGAAGAGCCGGAGGTTCTTACGGAGGAGTCATTAGAAACTACCGGGGAAACCGTAACCATAGGGGAAGTTTCCTATGGCATTTCCGAAGATTTTACAACAGAAGCAATACCGGCGGGATTTTCAGAAACTACTGTCAGCTATCACGGGACAGATTATAAGGGTGTAAATTTTGCCAATGGTAATTTATCCATGCTGTACCTTGTGCCGGAACAGACTTCAGATACTGCGTCGGCTGAATTTTTTATTTATGATGCTACAGGAGACGGCTTTTATCCGTTTATTCAGTTAAAACATGGAGATAATTTTATTATCTGGCTTCCCAATCCGGCAGAGTATACTGCCGCCGAGGGAGAGCAGCAGGTGGATATCACGGTAAATGATGGGAAGACTATGACGGTAAACCAACTTGGCGAAGCGGAAACATCAGACTTCTCTTTCTTCTATGCCGTAAATCAGGACGGAACGACGGGCTGGTATCAGTATGATTCCCTAGAACGGACCTATCAGAGAAGACAGACTGGAGATACTGTGGCAGAAACGGAAACAGAAGAAGAGGAAGGCAACGATTCAAATCTTGCATATCTTGAGGAAGAATATAGTACCTTAGAGAATGAGATGAAAAAAGAAAAATCATTTTCCAGAACTACCATAGGTGTGTTAATATTTATTATAGCGGTTTTAATTATCATTATTATCAATCTCATTTTGCAAAGAAGAGGCGATAATGAGGACTTTGATGATTATGATGAAGAGGAAACGATGCCGCAGCCAAAGAAAAAGGTGAATATTTCGAGACAATCCTCAGATGAGTTTACGGATGCTACGCAAACAAAAAAAGTAAGAAACGAAAAACACTTTTCAGATGATTTAGAGGACGACTTAGAGGACGACTTAGAAGAAAGAGAAACAAAAGCAGAGATAAAGTCAAGAACAAAAAGCAAGGACGGAATCGAAGTAATCGACTTCAATGACTTATAAAAGGAAAGAGGGAAGAAAATGCAGACACCATATACAGCGAAAGCAAAGAAAGCGGTGGATTTGGCGAAACGGCTGTCAAAATCCCTGCATCACAATTATATCGGTACAGAACATTTGCTGTTAGGTCTTTTGAAAGAAGGAACAGGAGTAGCGGCACAGGTATTAGAGGACAACGGTGTGGAGGCAGAAAAAGTATTAGAACTGATAGAGGAACTTATTGCGCCGGATCAGCAGATACTTACGATGGAGGCACAGGAATACTCTCCCCGGGCGGAGAACGTCTTGTTAGGAGCAGCAAGGGAGGCAGTGCGTTTTCATTCCGAAAAAATCGGAACAGAGCATATTTTGATTGCTATGATAAAAGAGACAGATTGTGTGGCATCCCGTCTGTTAAATACACTCGCGGTTAATACCCAGAAAATGTATGTAGATACGCTCATTGCTATGGGAGAGGATGCGAGCCTCTACAAAGAAGATTTCCAGAATGGAAAACCTATTCGGAAACGTGACAATGAGGACACGCCGGTGTTAGACCAGTATTCTAGAGATTTAACACAGTTAGCGCGGGAGGGGGCATTAGACCCTGTAGTGGGCAGACAAAAAGAAATTGATCGTGTCATTCAGATTTTGAGCAGAAGAACGAAGAATAATCCCTGCCTGATTGGAGAACCGGGCGTAGGAAAAACGGCTATTGTAGAAGGGATTGCCCAGAGAATTGTCACAGAAATGGTGCCGGAGACAGTGTTGCGAAAACGGGTGGTTTCTTTAGACCTTTCCGGCATAGTTGCAGGCTCGAAATATCGTGGCGAATTTGAAGAGCGTATCAAACGCGTGATACAGGAAGTGAGAAGAGCAGGAAATGTACTCCTGTTTATTGATGAACTTCATACCATTATTGGTGCCGGTGGGGCAGAGGGAGCCATTGATGCTTCTAATATTTTGAAACCTGCGCTTGCCAGAGGAGAAATACAGATTATCGGTGCCACCACTATTGATGAGTATCGGAAGCATGTGGAAAAGGATGCGGCATTAGAGCGTCGTTTCCAGCCTGTAACCGTAGAAGAACCTACAGAGGAAGCGACCGTAGAAATTTTAATGGGATTGCGTGGTCAGTATGAAAAGCATCACCAGGTGACGATTACCGATGAAGCGGTGGAGGCAGCGGTAAGACTGTCTGCTCGTTATATTAATGACCGTTTCCTGCCGGATAAGGCAATCGATTTGATGGATGAGGCAGCAGCAAAAACCAGACTTGGAGTAGGCTCTCATCCGGAGGAAGTAGTAGCACTGAGACGGAAAATAGACGAAAAAGAGACAGAACTTCTTGAGGCATTAAAAGAGGGAGACGTCGAAGCGGCAAGAGAGAAAAAAGCTGAAAAAGAAGAGACAGAAAAAGAATTAGAAAAACTTTATGTGAAAGCAAAACGGGAATTGCGGAGAAAGAATCTTACGGTAGGTGAGGATGAAATCGCGGATATCGTTTCAGGCTGGACAAAAATTCCTGTAAAAAAAATAGCGGAGGGAGAGGCTGCAAGACTTCGCAAGCTAGAAGCAACTCTTCATAAACGTGTTATCGGACAGGAGGATGCCGTGACCGCTGTGGCAAAAGCAGTGCGCCGGGGCAGGGTAGGTTTAAAAGACCCAAAACGCCCAATTGGTTCTTTCCTGTTTTTGGGCCCTACTGGTGTGGGAAAAACCGAGATTTCCAAAGCACTGGCAGAGGCAGTCTTTGGAAACGAGCAGTCCATGATACGGGTAGATATGTCTGAATACATGGAAAAGCACAGTGTTTCTAAAATGATTGGTTCACCGCCTGGATATGTAGGACACGAAGATGGAGGACAGCTCAGTGAAAAAGTCCGCAGAAATCCGTATTCGGTTGTTTTGTTTGATGAAATTGAAAAGGCACATCCCGATGTGTTTAATATTTTATTGCAGGTGCTTGATGACGGTCATATCACGGATGCCCAGGGGCGGAAGGTAGACTTTAAAAATACCATTATCATTATGACTTCCAATGCAGGAGCACAGGCAATTGTTGAACCGAAAAAATTAGGCTTTGCATCCTCGGATGATGAAAAACAGAATTACGAGCGGATGAAGGGCAGTGTAATGGAGGAAGTGCGCCGTATCTTCAAACCGGAATTTTTAAATCGTATTGATGAAACAATTGTATTCCGTTCTCTGAATAAAGAGGATATGAAGCAGATTGTAACCTTGATGGTAAAAGAGGTAGCTAGACGCTGCAAGAGCCAGATGGGTATCACCTTAACAGTGCGGGATAGCGTAAAAAATTATATTGTGGAAAAAGCGTATGAACCGAAATATGGTGCAAGACCATTGCGCCGGAAAATCCAGAATGAAATTGAGGATAAACTGGCGGAGGAGATACTTGCAGGAAATGTAAAGAGAAACACTACGGTGATTGTTACTACGAAAAAGAATGAAATTGTTTTTGAAACATTGTAAAATCACTGGAAATGAAGCGTCAGATAGTATATAATAATTACAAATAAGAAAATGCGTTTGCGCGCAGAAAAATGCAGCAGATGACAAAAAATATACAGGGGAAAAGAAGGTTCCCACAGGAGGAAGAGATGGCTGTTATTAGTGAGTTAATTCGTTCAGAAGCGGACGGAACAATCAGTTTTGGGGATTATACTTTAGGTGCAAAGGCAAAACTGGATAATTTTGAACATGAGGGTGATATTTATAAGGTAAAGACCTACAACGAGATTACCAAATTAGAGCGCAACGGAATGTTTGTATATGAATCCGTTCCGGGAACAGCTGTTACAAATTTAAATGCTACGGATACAGGGATGGTATTTTCTGTAGAGGGAGCAGAAGATGCTCAGCTTACCGTAGAGCTAGAAAGCGAAGCGGAATATGATATTGAGATTGACGGAACAGATGCAGGTAAGATGAAAACGAATCTGGGTGGGAAATTAAGTCTTAGCGTAGAACTTGGAGAGCAGCCGGTTTCCGTGAAGATTCAGAAATGCTAGTCAAGACTATTTAGTATCTAAGATGCAGTATTCGGAAAGATGTTTCTGGGTACTGCATTTTCTGTTTTCTGGGAAATAGAGCGTTGAATTAATATGTGAAGTATCTGTTTTTTTCTTATAAAAGATTAGTATTTGATACCCATGTTTCTAGCAAAAATAGGAGAAAAGTTATTTATGGCAAAAGGAAAAACGACGGTATTTTTCTGTCAGTCATGTGGCTATGAGTCCTCAAAATGGATGGGACAGTGTCCGGCATGTAAAGAGTGGAATACCTTTGTGGAAGAGATGATTGACAAAAAAAGCGCAGGAAAGGCAAAGAACAATTTTATTACAGAGTCGAAAGGGGTTCCATTGTCTGAAATAGAGATGACAAAAGAGGACAGAATGTCCACGCAGATGAAAGAACTTGACCGTGTGCTTGGAGGCGGGATTGTGCAGGGCTCGCTGGTACTGGTGGGAGGTGACCCCGGTATAGGAAAATCGACGCTGTTGCTGCAAGTCTGTAAAAATTTAGCGGAGCAGGATATCAAGGTTCTCTATATTTCCGGGGAAGAATCGTTACAGCAGATTAAAATTAGGGCAGAGCGGATAGGAAAATTTAAGGATACGTTGAACCTGTTGTGTGAGACAAATTTAGATACCATAAAAGCCGTAATAGACAGGGAAAAACCGCAGGTTGTTATAATTGATTCCATTCAGACCATGTATCAGGAGGAGATATCCTCTGCACCGGGCAGCGTTTCTCAGGTCAGGGAAGCCACGGCTACATTTATGCAGATTGCCAAGGGAATGGGAATTTCGATTTTTATTGTGGGGCATGTGACAAAAGAAGGGGTAGTGGCAGGACCGAGAGTCTTAGAGCATATGGTAGATACCGTATTATATTTTGAAGGTGACAGATATGCAGCATATCGTATCCTTCGGGGGGTGAAAAACCGTTTTGGCTCCACGAACGAAATTGGCGTATTTGAAATGCGCCAGGATGGATTAGCGGAAGTGGAAAATCCATCCGAATACATGTTAAACGGAAAGCCGGAAGGAGCATCCGGTTCGGTGGTGACCTGTTCTATGGAGGGAACACGTCCCATTTTGATTGAGGTGCAGGCTTTAGTGTGCCACAGCAATTTTGGAATTCCAAGGAGAACGGCGGCGGGAACTGATTTTAACCGCGTTAATCTTTTGATGGCTGTTTTAGAAAAGAGGCTAGGGTTAAAGTTAGGAGATTGTGACGCTTATGTCAATATTGCGGGAGGCATCAAAATGAATGAGCCTGCCATTGATTTAGGCATTGTTCTTGCGGTGATGTCCAGCTATAAAGAGCGCCCCATCGATGAGAAAACAATCTGCTTTGGCGAGGTGGGGTTAAGCGGAGAAGTGCGTGCGGTCAGCATGGCGGAGCAGCGTGTACTTGAGGCAAAGAAATTAGGCTTTGATACTTGTATTCTTCCGGCAGTCTGCGTGGAATCCGGAAGTGATACTCTAAAAAAATTAAATGGGATGAAACTAGTGGAAATTCGTTCTGTTAAAGATGCGTTGGATTATATTATGAAGTAATGGTGGTTGGAAAGTGATATCTATAATTTGTGTAACATGATAAGGGAGAATGGTCGTATGATTGTTTCTGTCATAGTTGCACAAATTGTATATGCAATTAAAACAAAATTCAACAAAAAACTTTCTTTAATAAATGTCGAAATTGGTTGTTGACAATCCCAAAACAAGATGGTACTATATACAAGCTGACTGCTGAAACGGCAGAAAGAAATCTCAAAAAACATGTGGGTACAGAGCTTTTTTGAGAAAAAAGATTGCTTCGCGGTTTTGAAAAAAATGTCGAGCAAGATAAAAAGTTGTTGACAAACAAGATTGCTTATGATAAACTATCAAAGTTGTCGCGTTGAGCAACGACGAGATGGAAGAAGTACTTTTAAAAGCTTCTTTCAAAAATGAAAAAAGTTGTTGACAAATGAGTTTGAAAGTGATATAGTAAATAAGCTGTCGCTTGAAACTAACAGCAACAAAGCAAAGAACATTGATAACTGAACAGTGAAATAACCTTGAAAGATTCAATAGAACCAGCAAGCTGGTTCATGAGAGATTTCAGGCTGTCGAAAGACAGACGAACACTTCTTAAATAAGAAGTAACCTTAAAACAGTAAATATCATGGATTTCGTCCGTAAGGGTGAAGAAGTGATATGCCAGATTTTATCTGGACAGTATCAAACAAATTTTAACATGAGAGTTTGATCCTGGCTCAGGATGAACGCTGGCGGCGTGCTTAACACATGCAAGTCGAACGAAGCACTTAACTTGATTTCT
>JAQXGQ010000065.1 GCA_029006795.1 Clostridiales bacterium
TTGCCACAACTACAAAATCAGCACCGGTTATTTCACGTATTTTTTTTATCTGATAAGCATGTCCGTTATGAAATGGATTGTATTCTGCAATAATTCCGATTGTTTTCATGGAAACTCCCGTAAAGTCTTTGATTTAATTGATATTATTATTTATTTCTATTACGATTATACTATATTTTATACAAAATAGGAGGTCTTATTTGTGAATTTCCAAGCTCCCCCTATTGTAAAATTCTGTTTACAACAGTATTGTAATGATAGAGAGGCACCTTATTCAAAAGACTATGTTAAAAAAATAACGTTAAAAATCTGTCAGGCTGTTTTTGATTTTGTACAAAGGAATTGCCAAAAAGTACCTTGTTTCTGCTTGGGGACTGGCGTATACTAAAACTATATGCGGTCTGTTTATTTAGACTGTTTTCCGGTGGAAAATAAATCCGGACAAAAGTGAGAAAGAGAAACCTGCTACTATAGTATCAGGCAGAAGAATGGAGGAAAAAATGAACGTATTAGTAATTAACTGCGGAAGCTCATCACTGAAATATCAGTTGATTGATTCTGAGAGTGAGGCAGTATTAGCAAAAGGACTCTGCGAGAGAATTGGCATTGACGGAAGATTAGTATACCAGAAAGCAGGACTTGACAAAGAGATTACAGAGGCAGCAATGCCTACCCATAAACAGGCAATTCAGATGGTGCTTGACGCACTGGTTAATGAGAAGACAGGAGCAATTGGGAGTCTTTCTGAGATTGATGCAGTCGGACATCGTGTGGTACATGGTGGAGAGAAATTTGCATCTTCTACCGTATTGACACCGGAAGTATTAAAAGCCATTGAGGAATGTAATGACTTAGCACCGCTTCATAATCCGGCAAACTTAATCGGTATCAATGCCTGCAAAGAACTGATGCCAAATGTACCGATGGTAGGTGTGTTTGATACTGCATTCCATCAGACTATGCCAAAGAAAGCATATCTTTACGGTCTGCCATATGAGTATTACGAGAAATATAAAGTGAGAAGATATGGTTTCCACGGAACCAGCCACAGCTTTGTTTCCAAACGTACCGCTGAATTTTTAAATATGGACTTAAATCATTCTAAAATCATTGTGGCACATCTTGGAAATGGTGCGTCCATCAGTGCAGTATTAGATGGAAAATGCGTGGATACATCTATGGGATTGACTCCGTTAGAGGGACTTGTAATGGGAACACGTTCCGGTGACATTGACCCGGCTATCATGGAGTTTATTGCAAAGAAAGAAAACCTTGATATTGAAGGCATTATGAATGTGTTAAATAAAAAATCCGGTGTACAGGGATTATCTAAATTATCCAGCGACTTCCGTGACTTAGAGGCTGGCTATAATGAGGGAAATGAACTGGCAATTAATGCTATTGAGGTATTCTCTTATCGTGTGGCAAAATACATCGGTTCCTATGTGGCAGCAATGAACGGTGTAGATGCGATTGCATTTACAGCAGGCATTGGTGAAAATACCGAATTAGTCAGAGGAAAAGTATTAGCATACTTAGAGTATTTAGGAATTACTGTAGACAAAGAGGCAAACAAGGTGCGCGGTGAAGAACGCGTCATTTCCACCCCGGATTCCAAAGTTAAGGTTTGTGTTATTCC
The DNA here is from genome assembly GCA_029006795.1 of Clostridiales bacterium. Taxonomy (GTDB): domain Bacteria; phylum Bacillota; class Clostridia; order Lachnospirales; family Lachnospiraceae; genus Roseburia. Next base: position 1,640 of record JAQXGQ010000065.1, read on the forward strand.
GACCAATGAGGAACTTGCGATTGCAAGAGAGACGGTTGCACTGGTAAAATAAAAAAAGTTGTTGACAAAAAGACTTGACCTATGTATAATTATTTAGGTGTGAAAAACCTCATTCGTGAGGCGATATCCCGTTAAGGGAAATTCCATAATGGAATTGGGAGAATGCTGTGGTTATAGATATTTCAGACATGATATCTTGTGAGAACAGGGAAGTAACAAAAGAAGTTCAGATCGAGTTAAAGTCTTTTGTATCGAGATTAGGCGAATTCCCTATTACAAAAGCGGCACCGATTGAACTGAAAATCGCAAACCGTGAGAATAAGCAGTTACTTATTCAGGGGGATGTGGATTTGACGGTATCGATTCCGTGTAGCCGTTGTCTGAAGGAAGTTCCGACAGACATCCATTTTTCCATTGATAAGGAGATGAAGCTAGAGAATTCTGTTATCAATGATGAGGAGATGGAAGATGCCGACTACCTGATTGGATTACATCTGGATATAGATAAACTTGTCTATGGAGAGATTTTGGTGAACTGGCCGATGAAAGTTCTGTGCAAGGAAGATTGCAAAGGAATTTGTAAAGTCTGTGGAAAAGACCTAAACAAGGGTGACTGCGGATGCCAGAGAACAGAACTGGATCCAAGAATGGCAGCAATCCAGGATGTCTTTAACAAATTTAAGGAGGTGTAAGTAAATGTCAATTTGTCCAAAAAATAAGTCTTCCAAAGGAAGAAGAGATAAAAGAAGAGCAAACTGGAAAATGACTGCTCCTGCATTAGTAAAATGCAGCAAATGTGGCGAGTTAATGATGCCTCATAGAGTATGCAAAAACTGTGGCTCTTATAACAAGAAAGAAATCATTGCTCAGGACTAATGACTGAGAGAAAAGAAGAACGTCTGGGAGATAGAGATATCATTCCGGCGTTCTTTTTTTTGTTCTTGTGGGATACAAACTTTTATGATATGATAATTGAATGCAAAAATACAGATGGGATAAGGGAGAAACATTATGGGAGAATTTTTTAATTTAGATAATAAAGTGTTTCAGTCTATTAATAAAATTGTAGATTGCTTAGCATTAAGCGTTCTTTGGATAATTTGCAGTATTCCGGTTTTTATGACGGGATATTTGGGATATGCTACATCGTCACTGATATTCTGGCTGGTTTCCTGCATTACGGTCGCACCTGCGGGCGTAGCAACAACAGCGCTGTATTATGCGGTTAATAAGGTGATTCGTCATGGTAGAAGCTATATATGGACAGAATTCTGGCATTCGTTCCGCAGCAATTTCAAACAGACGTCGATTGTATCCATGATTTTGTCTCTGGTAGCAGTGATACTTGCAGGGGATGGTTATATTATGTACCAGTATGCTAAAGACGGACAAAAAATGGGTTCACTTTACATAGTCTTTGTGATTTTTCTCATATTTGAAATAGCGTGGGCAATTTATATATTTCCATATATGGCACGTTTTGAAAATACGACCAAACAGGTTTTGAAAAATACAGCGTATATTGCCATTGCAAATCTGCCCAGAACTATTATAATGGTAGTGGTTTTTGCAGCAGTATGTTTAGCAGTATATATGTTTCCTGTAATACTTATCATTGTTCCGTCCATCTTTATGCTTCTTGTAAATCTTCTGATGGAAAAGGTATTTCGCAAATATATGTCAGAGGAAGATATCGCTGCAGAGGAAGAGAGAAATAGAGATACTTATAATTGATTTTTGCTGTTGATTTATAGATTGACTTATAGTATATTTTTTTATAGACGTGCAGGGAGTCCCTAAAGCGTATGAGAATGGAGAGTAAGAAAGTTATGCAGCAGAATGAGTCACATGAGATTACGAAAGTTGCTTTGGATGCTATGGGAGGAGACAATGCACCTGCCGAAATAGTAAAAGGTGCTATTGATGCTGTGACAGGGAGAAGAGATATTAAGGTCTTTCTCGTAGGACAGAAGGAAATTGTAGAGAAAGAATTAGAGCAGTATACTTATCCTGCGGAACAGATTGAAATCATCCATGCGGAAGAAGTGATTGAGACGGCAGAGCCGCCGGTGAATGCTATTCGAAAGAAAAAGCAGTCATCAATCGTGTTGGGAATGAATATGGTAAAGCAGAAAGAAGCAGATGCCTTTGTTTCTGCAGGAAGTTCAGGTGCCATATTAGTAGGAGGACAGGTCATTGTCGGAAGGATTAAAGGAATTGAACGTCCACCACTAGCACCCTTGATACCAACGGAAAAAGGAGTGTCGTTACTGATTGACTGTGGGGCAAATGTAGATGCAAGACCTTCTCATTTGGTACAGTTTGCCAAGATGGGTTCCATTTATATGGAAAATGTACTTGGTATTAAGAAGCCGAAAGTTGCGATTGTAAATATTGGTGCAGAAGAGGAAAAAGGTAATGCACTGGTAAAAGAGACATTTCCATTATTAAAGGAATGCACAGATATTAATTTTGTGGGAAGTATTGAGTCAAGGGAAATTCCTCATGGTGAAGCAGATGTCATTGTATGTGAGGCGTTTGTCGGAAATGTTATCTTAAAATTGTACGAGGGCTTAAGTGCAACTCTGGTGAGTGCTATTAAAACAGGCATGATGAGCACCATAAAGAGTAAAATCGGTGCGGCGTTGGCACTACCGGCATTAAAAAGTACCTTAAAGGCGTTTGATGCAAGTCAGTATGGCGGAGCACCGTTGTTAGGGCTTAATGGTCTTGTGGTAAAAACCCACGGCAGCGCAAAGGCAAAAGAAATTACCAACTCTATTTATCAATGTGTTACATTTAAAGAACAGGACATTAATGGAAAAATCAAGAAAAATATTATAAGTTCAACAGAACAGGAAGGAATGTAATTATGGAATTTGAAAAGCTGAAAAAAATCATCGCAGAGGTATTGAATGTGGATGAGGAAGAAATCGCAATGGAGACAACATTCGTAGATGATCTTGGAGCAGACTCCTTAGATATCTTTCAGATTATTATGGGAATTGAAGAAGAATTTGATATTGAAATTGCAAATGAAGAAGCCGAGAACATTGTTACCGTTTCTGATGCAGTAGAAAAAATCAAGAATGCTTTAAACTCATAATAAATTTTAATGATGTTAGATGTAAGCCCTTGTTTTTTGCAAGGGCTTTTCATTCATATAACAATTTATCAAGGGTTTTTTCCTGTTTTACAACGAAAAGGGGGGGACATGGTAAAATAGAAAAAAGCCTCTGAGAACGGAGGATGGAATGTTAAAACTTAAGGAATTGCAGCAAAGAATTGGTTATGAGTTTAAGCAGGAGGGATTGCTGCGTCAGGCAGTGACTCATAGTTCTTATGCCAATGAAAAGCATATGAAAAAACTTTCGGATAATGAACGTTTAGAATTCTTAGGGGATGCGGTACTAGAGATTGTCTCTAGTGAATTTTTGTATGAGAATTATCCGAAACTTCCGGAGGGAGATTTGACAAAACTAAGGGCAAGTATTGTATGTGAGCCCACTTTAGCGCTCTGCACCAGAGAATTGGATTTGGGGGAATATCTGCTTTTGGGAAAAGGGGAAGATTTAACCGGAGGAAGAAAGCGCAAATCTATTCTTTCTGACGCGTTAGAAGCAGTCATTGGTGCGATTTATCTTGACGGTGGTTTTGAAAATGCAAAAAAATTTGTTCATAAATTTATTTTGACAGATATTGAACATAAGAAACTTTTTTATGACAGTAAAACGATTTTGCAGGAAGTGGTACAGGGAAATTATGAGGAAAATCTTCATTATGAACTGTTGTCAGAGGAAGGCCCTGACCATGATAAGCAATTTAAGGTAGAAGCGAAAATTGGGGAGCGCAGCATTGGAATCGGGTGCGGTCACACGAAGAAGGCGGCGGAACAGGAAGCTGCCTATCAGGCATTATTGTTGTTGAAACCGAAACTGTGATGAAAAGGGGTTTGTATGTATTTAAAGAGCATAGAAGTACAGGGATTTAAGTCCTTTGCAAATAAAATTTTATTTGAATTCCATAACGGTATTACCGGTATCGTGGGACCGAACGGAAGTGGAAAAAGTAACGTTGCAGATGCGGTGCGTTGGGTGTTAGGTGAGCAGAGCGCAAAACAGCTGCGTGGGGCAAGTATGCAGGACGTTATTTTTGCGGGAACCGAGAACAGGAAACCTTTAAGCTACGCTTACGTGGCGATTACGATGGACAATTCCGATCATCAGCTTTCCGTAGATTATGAGGAAGTCACGGTGGCAAGACGTGTGTATCGTTCCGGTGAGAGTGAATATCTTATCAATGGAAATCCCTGTCGTTTAAAAGATGTGACGGAGTTATTTTATGATACCGGTATCGGTAAAGAGGGCTACTCTATCATCGGTCAGGGACAGATTGAACGTATCTTAAGCGGAAAACCGGAGGAACGCCGGGAGCTTTTTGATGAGGCAGCGGGAATTGTTAAATATAAAAAGAGAAAGGCGACTGCCCAGAAAAAATTAGAGAGTGAGCGGGAAAATCTTGTTCGTGTCAACGATATTTTAGCGGAATTAGAGCGTCAGGTGGGTCCGTTGGAGAAACAGGCAGAGAAGGCGAAAATCTATCTAAAGAAAAAAGAAGAATTAAAGACTTATGATGTCAATATGTTTCTAATGGAAGTGGAGCGTATTGATGGACAGTTAGAGGAAGTAGGTGGAAAATACCGTATCGCGGATGAGCAGTTAAAGGAAGCGAACGAATCCTATGAGAATATTAAATCTGAGTATGAGCGGATGGAACAGGATATGGAGCAGATGGAGGAACGTATTAATTCACTCCGGGAAAATCTGAGCAACTCCACTGTTTTGAAAGGAAAATTAGAAGGGCAGATAAATGTCTTAAATGAACAGATACATACTGCGGAATTGACGGATGAACATTTGCAGAGCCGTCTTTCTTCCATCGACAGAGAGAGGGAAGAGAGAATAGAGTCAAAGAAAACTTATGATGAGCAGAAGGCGGATGCGGAATGTCAGTTAGCAGAAATAGGTGAACGGAAAGCAAAAGCGAAAGAGGCATTAGAGTTGCTACAGGCAGAGATTTCTAGATGCAATGAGGGGATGGAGAAAGGCAAGAGTGAAATTATTGAACTCTTAAACAATAAGGCATCCATCAAAGCAAGGCAGCAGCGCTATGACACCATGTTAGAACAGGTGAACATTCGTAAAGCCCAGTTGACACAGAGACTTCTTGCTAGAAAGACAGAAGAGGCTGATTTAGAGTCTGTACTAGAAGGTTATCAGAAGGAGTTAGATACCGTAAATGCCACAATTGCGGAATTAAAGCAGACGGCATTGGAGTTAGAAGAGAAGGGCAGGGAATGGAAACGCAAGTCCATTGAGACAACCCAGAAACTAGAGCAGGATGTCACCAGATACCATAAGGAGCAGTCCAGGTTAGAATCCTTAAAAAATATTGCAGAGCGTTATGATGGATATGGCAATAGTATCCGCCGTGTGATGGAGCAGAAATCAGCCAATAAAGGGTTACTTGGTGTGGTATCGGATTTGATACAGGTGGATAAGAAATATGAGATTGCCATTGAGACAGCTTTAGGTGGTAATATTCAAAACATTGTTACCGAAGATGAGGAGACGGCAAAGAAAATGATTGCCTACTTGAAAGAAAATCGGTTTGGGCGTGCTACTTTCCTTCCACTTACCAGCGTGGATGGCAAAGGCAACTTTAAAAATACGGAAGCACTGAAAGAACCAGGTGTTATCGGACTTGCTAATACTTTGGTAAAAACGGATAAGAAATATGAGGGTGTGACGGCATATCTATTGGGCAGAGTGATTGTCACAGAACATATTAACAATGCGATTGCTTTAGCCAGAAAATATCATTATTCCCTGCATATTGTGACCTTAGAGGGAGAATATTTAAGCCCGGGCGGTTCCATGACAGGTGGAGCCTTTAAAAACAGCAGCAATCTGTTAGCCAGAAAGCGTGAGATTGAAGAGCTTGAAGAAAATGTGACAAATTTAGATGCCAAGATAAAAGAGGCGAGAAAACGTTTAGAGGATATTAAAACTGCCCAGTCATTGTTAGCAGAGGATGTGGAAGAAAATAAAGCCAGACTGCAGGAGCAGTACATTTTGCAGAATACGGCGAAAATGAATGTGGAGCGGGCAAGCGAGCAGAGAAACGAAAGCGAATCTGTATTTGCAGGATTAAAAGCAGAAAATAATGAGTTAGAGAAACAACTGCAGGAAATCAATGATAATAAAGAAAAAATAGCGGAAGAGATTGAGGTTGCAGGAAAACGGGAAGCAGAAATCGAGGAGGAGAGCAGAGGGTATCAGGAAATTCTTGATAAAAATGCCGCAAAGGAAGAAGAGGCAGCAAAGGCAGTCTCCGATATTCAGATGGAAGAAGCACAAATTAGCCAGAAAGCAGAATTTGTGCAGGCAAACATTGAACGTTTAGAGAGTGAAATCAGACGCTATGAAGAGGACAAAGCGGGGCTGCTAGAACAGGCAAAGGAAGCAAAAGCAGATGCTGAAAAGAAACGCCATGATATTGAGGAAATCAAAAAGACAATTCTTGCTTCCGATGACAGCTATGCGGATTTGCAAAAAGAATTAAAGGAAAGCACGGCAAAGAAAGAGGAAATGTCGAATGTCTATAAGGGATTTTTCCAGAAGAGGGAGGATATTTCCAAACAGATTTCCGATTTGGACAAAGAGATTTTCCGTTTAAACAGCCAGAGGGAAAAATTAGAAGAAGCCAAAGAGTATCAGAACAATTACATGTGGGAGGAATATGAATTGACGCTCCATGCGGCGATGGAACTGCGGAATGAGGAATATGATGACCTGCCTGAAATTAAAAAGCTGATTGCAGGCATCAAGGATGATATTCGGAAGTTAGGAGATGTCAATGTCAACGCCATTGAGGATTTCAAAGAGATTTCCGAGCGTTACGAGTTCCTAAAGACACAGCATGATGATTTAGTAGAGGCGGAAAAGACCTTAGTGGGTATCATCGAAGAATTAGATACTGGTATGCGTAAACAGTTCTTAGAGAAATTTGCGGAAATTCAACGGGAGTTTGACCATGTATTTAAAGAACTGTTCGGTGGAGGAAAGGGTACATTAGAACTTGTGGAGGATGAGGATATCCTGGAGTGTGGCATTCGTATTATTGCCCAGCCGCCTGGAAAGAAACTGCAGAATATGATGCAGATGTCCGGTGGAGAAAAATCATTGACTGCCATTGCACTGCTGTTTGCTATCCAGAACTTGAAACCGTCGCCCTTTTGTCTGTTAGATGAGATTGAGGCAGCGCTTGATGATTCAAACGTCAGCCGTTTTGCAAAGTATTTGCATAAGCTGACAAAAAACACGCAGTTTATCGTTATCACACACCGTCGCGGTACGATGGCAGCGGCAGACAGACTTTACGGAATCACCATGCAGGAGAAGGGTGTATCCACACTGGTATCTGTAAATTTAATTGAAAATGATTTGGATAAATAGGAAGGACAGTTATATATGAGTGAAGAGAAGAAAGGTTTCTGGAGCCGTCTGGTATCCGGACTTAGTAAAACGAGAGACAACATTGTTTCCGGCATTGACTCTATTTTCAACGGTTTTTCTAACATTGATGATGATTTTTATGAGGAAATAGAAGAAATTCTTATCATGGGAGATATCGGTGTCAATGCCACCGAGGCGATTATTGAAAACCTTAAGCAAAAAGTAAAGGAAAATAAAATCAAAGACCCTGCGGAATGTAAAGAATTATTGATTCGCAGTATTAAGGAACAGATGGATGTAGGAGAGACGGCATACCGTTTTGAAAATGAAAAATCTGTGGTGCTAGTGATTGGCGTCAACGGGGTAGGAAAAACCACTTCCGTGGGAAAACTGGCAGGAAAATTAAAAGACCAGGGAAAACGGGTTGTCTTAGCCGCAGCAGATACCTTCCGTGCAGCAGCGGGAAATCAGTTGTTAGAGTGGGCAAATCGTGCGAACGTGGAGATGATTGGTGGACAGGAAGGAGCAGATCCTGCTGCGGTGGTCTATGATGCTGTGGCGGCGGCAAAGGCAAGAAATGCAGATGTGCTGCTTTGTGATACGGCAGGAAGACTTCATAATAAGAAAAATCTGATGGAGGAACTTCGAAAGATTAACCGTATTTTAGAAAAAGAATATCCGGATGCGTACCGGGAGACGTTAGTGGTGCTTGATGCCACCACCGGACAGAATGCTTTAGCCCAGGCAAGGGAATTTGCGGATGTGGCAGACATTACCGGTATTATTTTAACGAAGATGGACGGAACGGCAAAGGGTGGTATTGCTGTGGCAATTCATTCAGAACTTGGCATTCCGGTAAAATATATTGGTGTCGGAGAAACCATCGAAGATTTACAGAAATTTGACCCAAACGAGTTTGTCAATGCACTGTTTGAAGTAGAAGAGAAAAAAGAGACAGTGTAGAAATGGAGGAAAAAGATGCTGACATTAGATAAGTTTGAAGAGGCAAGTGAAAAAGTAAAAGAGGTTACATTAGAGACAAAACTGGTTTACAGCGACTATTTGAGCGAACAGACGGGAAATAAAGTTTACTTAAAGCCGGAAAATATGCAGTTTACAGGTGCCTACAAGGTACGTGGCGCATATTACAAAATCAGCACTTTGACCGAAGCAGAGAGAGAAAAAGGATTAATTACCGCATCTGCGGGAAATCATGCCCAGGGGGTTGCTTATGCAGCAAAATGCTATGGCTGCAAGGCGGTAATTGTCATGCCTACCACAACACCACTCATTAAGGTAAACAGAACCAAAAGCTATGGTGCGGAGGTAGTACTTTACGGGGATGTTTATGATGAAGCATGTCAGAAGGCATATGAACTGGCGGAAAAGAACGGTTATACCTTTATTCATCCGTTTGATGATTTAGCTGTAGCCACAGGACAGGGAAGTATTGCAATGGAAATCTTTAAAGAACTTCCGTTAGTAGAGTATATTTTAGTGCCAATCGGTGGCGGCGGGCTTGCCACAGGCGTTTCTACCCTTGCAAAATTACTGAATCCGAAAATCAAGGTTATCGGTGTGGAGCCGGCA
>JAQXGQ010000066.1 GCA_029006795.1 Clostridiales bacterium
TAAGCAAGAAACGGAAGAATGGAAGAACAGTGGATTAGACGGTTTTGTGGTAAAAAGCTTTGATGAACTGCAGTTTTTGCGGAGAGAATTTCCGAAAGATACACTGGTTATTTTTGACCATAATATGTATACTTATAATAATAGGGCAAAGCATGTATTAGAACAATTTGCGCCATTCCGGGATACGATTCCTTTAGAGTTAAATAAAAAGGAACTTTCCGGCAGGGCGAATGCGGAAAGCGAACTGATTATTTACGGCAGCCTGCCGTTGATGACATCCGCGCAGTGTGTACATGCTAATATGGAAGGCTGTGATAAACAGCCGGGTGTCCGTTATTTAAAAGACCGGTATGGGAAATATTTCCCGGTAAAAAATAACTGCAGTGAATGTTATAATACCATATATAACACGGCACCATTGATACTGTTTGATTATCGCAGGGATTTCGAAAAAATGGGTATCAGCTGTTATCGTATTTCATTTACGATGGAAGATGAAAAACAGATACGAAATATCATGGAGATTTATGAGAGCGTATTTGTTGCCAGAAAATCCTGCGTCAGAGAAAGCTATGCCGGAGAATATACCAATGGACATTATAAACGAGGGGTAGAGTGATTTATGGCAAACGTTATCGTAGAAGTATCTAAATTTCTGATGATGATACTTTTTGCATTGTATACTTTCGAATGCTTTGCAGCATTTCGGGGACGTATCAGCGTAAAGAAGCGGGAGAGAATATTCAAGCGACAGATATTTTTTATGTATCTGATACATTTAGATGGATATCTCTGTATTTATGCGGCTACGGATGAAATTCAGGTTGTTCTGTTGTATTTCTTACAGATGATACTGATTACCGTTCTTCTTGGAAACTATCAGCTGCTGTATCCGAATGCTTCGAGACTGGTTACAAACAATATGTGTATGCTGCTGATAATCGGTTTTATCATTTTGACACGTCTTTCTTATGATAAAGTTATCCGACAATACATTATTGCTGTTGCATCAACGATTATCATTTTTATTATTCCGGTTTTAATTCGTAAATTAAAAGTTTTACGAAAACTTACATGGCTGTATGCGGCGGTTGGCATCATAGGCTTAGCGGCAGTTACTATTTTCGGTGCCACCAGTTATGGTGCAAAATTATCCGTTTCTATCGGCGGTTTTTTCTCTATTCAGCCATCTGAATTTATCAAAATTATTTTTGTCTTCTTTGTGGCATGTATGCTGCATCAGAATACGGAATTTAAACAGGTCTGCATTACGACTGTTGTGGCAGCGCTTCATGTTCTGGTGCTGGTAGCATCTAAGGATTTAGGCGGTGCATTGATTTTTTTCATTACATATCTTGTGATGTTATATGTAGCGACCAGAAAGTTATTTTATTTTGCGGGCGGCATTCTGACAGGATGTATTGCGGCGGTACTGGCATATGAGCTGTTTTCACACGTAAGAGTCCGGGTATTAGCATGGTCAGATCCCCTAAGTGTCATTGACAATGAAGGCTATCAGATTTGTCAGTCACTTTTCGCCATCGGTACCGGAGGATGGTTTGGTACCGGGCTTTACCAGGGCTCACCGAATAAGATACCTGTAGTAGAGCAGGACTTTGTCTTTTCGGCCATTTCTGAGGAAATGGGTGGCATTTTTGCACTGTGTCTGATTATGGTCTGCGTCAGCTGCTTTTTAATGTTTTTAAATATTGCCATGCAGATGAAAGATCAGTTTTATAAACTTGTAGCATTGGGCTTAGGTACGGTTTATGCGTTTCAGGTATTTTTAACCATCGGCGGAGTGACAAAGTTCATTCCTTCTACCGGAGTAACGCTGCCGTTGGTAAGTTACGGAGGCAGTTCACTGCTTAGTACTATGATATTATTTGCAATTATTCAGGGACTATATATTTTAAGACAGGATCAAGGAGAGACGAATGGAAAACAAAATACAGCGGGAAGAACAAGATTTGACGAAGAAATCGAAGACTTCTCCTAAAAAAAAGAAGAAAAAAGCAACGTCTCAGAACAGGGAGTTTGCCGTTATCACGTATTCATTTCTTGCCCTGTTTATTTGTCTGATGGGGTATTTTGCTTATTTTCAATTTGAAAAAAGCGAAGAATTTATTGATAACCCTTACAATACCAGACAGGAGAACTTTGAACAGAAGGTAATCCGGGGACAGATTTTAGCATCCGGAGATGAAGTGTTAGCGGAGACGATTACAGACAGTGAGGGAAATGATACCAGAAGATATCCCTACGGAAGTATATTTGCCCATGTGGTTGGTTATTCTACTCATGGGAAAACAGGAATCGAATCTCAGGCAAACTTTGACCTGCTTCGTTCCAATGCTTTCTTTTTGGAAAATGCAGGGAATGAGATACAGGGAGAAAAAAGTATTGGAGATAACGTCGTAACTACGTTAAACTACGAATTGCAATTGCGTGCTTATGACGCATTAGGTTCTTATGATGGGGCAGTTGTGGTAATGGAACCTGCTACCGGGAAAATACTTGCAATGGTATCAAAACCTGACTTTGACCCGAATACGATTGCGGAGGACTGGGACACATTGACGGCAGAGGGGAATACGGATGCAGCATTATTAAATCGTGCAACCCAGGGACTTTATCCGCCTGGTTCTACCTTTAAAATTGTCACGACTCTGGAATATCTTCGTGAGCATGGTAGTGACAGTGATTACAGCTATTCCTGCAACGGAAGCTATACGGTGGGGAAAACTACCATTCATTGTCATAATAACAAGAGTCACGGAACCCAGACGTTAAAACAGGCATTTACCAATTCATGTAATGCGGCTTATTCTTCTATGGGATTGGAATTAGATATAAATAAATTTGGAAAACTATGTGACAGTCTGCTCTTTAATACCAGTCTTCCTACCAAATTTGAATCATCAAAGAGCAGTTTTGTATTACAGAGTACAGATGGGGATGCCAGTATTATGAGTACTGCCATCGGTCAGGGAAAAACATTGGTGACGCCGTTTCATATGGTATTGCTGGCGAGTGCAATTGCCAATGATGGTGTGCTGATGCAGCCTTATGTGATTGACCATACAGAAAACTATCAGGGACAGGTACAGGAGAAGTATGAGCCGGAAGAGTATGGCAGATTAGTTTCTGTGGAGAATGCCGCAGTGCTGCAGGATTATATGAGTTCCGTGGTAGAGAACGGTACAGGACAGAAGTTAAAAGGACAGAATTATGAGGCGGCAGGAAAAACCGGTTCCGCAGAATTTTCTACCGGTTCTAATTCGGCACACTCCTGGTTCGTTGGTTATGCCCATCAGGAAGGAAAAGAGGATATTGCAGTGGCGGTGCTTGTGGAAGATTCAGGTATCGGAAGCGAGTATGCAGTTCCAATCGCAAAAGAGATTTTTGATTCTTATTACGAGAATTACTAGTAAGATTGTTGCACGAAACCACAAAAAGTATTATACTAAACCTAATTATGGGTAACCACATCAGGAGGTATTGCAATGATAGAAGCAACGAGTTGTGGTGGTGTGGTAATATTTCGTGGTAAGATATTGCTCTTATACAAGAATTACAAAAACAAGTATGAGGGCTGGGTACTGCCCAAAGGAACGGTAGAGCGGGGAGAAGAGTATCAGGATACGGCACTCCGCGAGGTTCTTGAAGAGACAGGTGCACAGGCAAATATTATAAAATATGTAGGAAAAAGCCAGTATTCATTTACCGTTCCAGAAGATACGGTGGAAAAAGAAGTCCACTGGTATCTAATGATGGGAGACAGTTATTACAGTAAGCCACAGCGTGAAGAATATTTTATGGACTCCGGGTATTACAAATTCCATGAGGCATATCATCTGCTGAAATTTCCGAATGAAAAACAGATTTTGGAAAAAGCCTACAACGAGTATCTGGATTTGAAAAAAAATAATTTGTGGGGCAGTCACAGATATTTCTGATGTCTGTCCATACAAAAAGGCAGTAAATGTCTGCCTATGTATGGGCGGCGACAGCTTCTGTCTCTATAGAAAGACAGAAATGGAAGATTTGAGGATTTTGTATGATATGGTATGAAGATTTGTATGTAGGAGAAAGTATCGTACATAAGACAAAGAAAATAAAATGGAAAATTCTTCATAATGCGGGACAGTTAAATGTTTACGTGATCACACTTGCCACTAATAAAGAAAATCTTTTAGACATTATTCCATCCCAGGAACTTTTACAGAAAGGATATCCCCAAAAGGAGTTATATGTGGTAGGTCTTGCTAAGGGATATGATGAGGCAATCGAGGTGGCAGCCTCCATAGTGGACGAAGTATACCGGATGACAGGGGCTTTCCGTGTAGAGGATTATCTGAATGAGAAAAGGAGAAAGAAAAGGGAAGGATGACAGTCATATTACTTATCTTAAAAATCATCGGAATCCTCCTGCTTTCTTTGATAGGAATTGTCCTTTTCCTGTTAGCATTAGTGCTGTTTGTTCCAATACGCTATCAAATCAGTGGTGAGATAGAAGAGACCGTCAAACTTCAGGGGAAAATTCACTGGCTGTTGCACATTGTGTCCTTCTCTTTTTCTTATGAAGGAGAAACACCTGATTACGGTCTTCGGATTTTTGGATTTCGGGTTGGTTTTGGAAAGAAAAAAGCGTCTGCGCTGGATGAGGAAGATTTTAGCGAGGAAGAGATTACTTCTGAAGCTGCGGAAAAAGGTGCATCGGAGCCACTGGTCTTAGCGGATAAAGAGGAAGAATCCGATGTTACAAAACAAACAGAGAAGACAGATACAAGAATTTTCAAAAAACAGAAGGTTCAGAGAAACAGCTCTTCAATCTGGCAGAGAATCCGCAGGTTTCTGCAAAGAATACAGCAGAAGGTAAAACGACTGTTTCATGCCGTAAGGCAGTTACCGCAAAAAATAACGGACATAAAAACGCTGTTTACGGACGAAACTAATAAAAAGTCGGTGTCTCTGCTATTTGCTGAGTTAAAATATCTGCTGCGTCACTCGCGATTTCGCAAAATCAAAACCCGGCTGCTTTTTTCACTGGGAGACCCGGCGACCACAGGACAGATACTTGGCATACTATGTATGATACCGATGCTTTATCAATACGAGATAAACATTTATCCCGATTTTGAGGCAGAAAAGCCTTATATAAAAGGCAGTTATTTTATCAAAGGTTATGTCCGGCTGGTTCATGGACTGATTTCCTTTGTCCGCTTATGGAAAGAAAAAGAGTTCCGAAAATTTGTAAAGACTATATTGAAGAAAATAGAAAGGTAGGAATAGATTATGGGAGATAATAGTTTTCACACAACAGTAGAGTCCTTGTTTAAGGGAATGGACAGCTTTATCAGCACAAAAACAGTAGTGGGAGATGCCATTCATATTGGAGATACCATCATTCTTCCTTTGGTGGATGTGTCCTTTGGCGTGGCAGCCGGTGCATTTTCACAGGATAAGAAGAACAACGGCGCCGGTGGTATGGGTGGAAAAATCATGCCGAGTGCAGTTTTGGTAATACAGAACGGAACAACAAAATTAGTTAATATTAAAAATCAGGATGGTATCACAAAAGTTCTTGATATGGTACCGGATTTTGTGAATAAATTTACTTCCAAAAACGAAGCGGCAGACAGTACTGCAGAAAAAGACGACGTAGCTATGGAAGCGGCTGGGAAAGAGATGGAGGACATTTTAAAGAATTCTGTCGACAAAAAAGAATCATAGTATTCTATATATCAGAAAGAGCATATATTGATAGTAATATATGCTTTTTTTGGTGGATGAATGAAACGGATTTTGGGATTTGCATTATTTTGTTTTTCTATGGGAATGCTTGTGATGATAGTGATTCATAACCGTTTCATCGGTTTTATATTGATGTTAGGCTGTATGTTCGCAGGGTATTATATGTTTTGTTGCGACGATTGTTGAAGGAAAGAAAAATAGAAATTATTGTAAAGAATTTGTGGTTTGACGAAAATTCGTTATACTAATACCAGAGATTAGTATAAAGGTTTTTTTGATTTACGCGAGAACTTGTACAAGGAGGTTCGTAATGGCAAAAACGGTAGCAATCGGAATACAGAGTTTCGGAGATATTATAGAAGGAAACTATTTTTATATTGATAAGACATTCTTTATCAAAGAATGGTGGGAAAGCGGAGACAGTGTAACCCTCATTACCCGCCCGAGACGATTTGGAAAAACTTTGAACATGAGTATGTTAGAGCAGTTTTTCTCTGTGGACTATGCAGACAGGGGAGATTTGTTTGAGAACCTTTCCATCTGGAAGGAAGAAAAGTACCGGAAGCTGCAGGGAACTTATCCGGTGATTAGCCTGTCCTTTGCTAATATTAAGGAACAGGATTATAAATCGACAAGGTTTAGAATCCGTCAGTTGATTGCAGATTTGTATAATAAAAATGTTTTTCTGTTAGACAGCAATTTGCTCACGGATGCAGATAAAACGTTTTTTCAATCCGTTTGTGCAGATATGCCGGAAGTAGTGGCAACCATGGCAATACACAAATTGTCCGATTTTCTGTACCGCTACTATGGCAAGAAGGTTATTATCCTTTTAGATGAGTATGATACCCCGATGCAGGAAGCATATGTGAATGGATTTTGGGATGAACTGATTGCCTTTACCAGAAGTCTGTTTAACTCCACGTTTAAAACCAACCCGTATCTGGCACGGGCTATTATGACCGGGATTACAAGGGTGAGTAAGGAGTCCATTTTTTCGGATTTGAACAATCTGAAGATAGTTACCACTACATCAAACGAGTATGCCACTTCTTTTGGTTTTACAGAAAAAGAGGTGTTCTGTGCTTTAGATGACTACGGATACGGTGATAAAAAGGAAATCATAAAACGTTGGTATGATGGTTTTGTCTTTGGAAATCAGAAGGATATCTACAATCCCTGGTCCATTATTAATTATCTGGACACCGGTAAAATCGGAACCTATTGGGCGAACACTAGCAGCAACAGTCTGGTGGGAAAACTGATTCGGCAAGGGAATAGGAATATTAAAACGACATTTGAAACACTGCTGAACCGGGAGACCATTTATTGTCCCATTGATGAACAGATTGTATATAACCAGCTGGATGATAATGATGCTGCCATCTGGAGTCTGCTGCTTGCCAGCGGATATCTGAAAGTGGTGGAGTATGAGGAGAAGTCTGAAGAGGGAAAGGATACCATATATGGCTTGAATCTTACCAACGGAGAAGTGGTAGATATGTTCTATAGCATGGTAAGAGGCTGGTTTAATAAGGCAAAAGCGGACTACAATGATTTTGTAAAAGCCCTGCTGTTAGGGGATATGGATGCCATGAATGAATATATGGAACGTGTTACGGAGCAGATATTCAGTAGTTTTGATACCGGAACAAGACCTTCTAAATCACAGCCGGAACGCTTCTATCATGGTTTTGTGCTAGGTTTGCTTGTTGACCTTGCAGACAGATATGTCATTACCTCCAACCGGGAAAGCGGATTTGGACGGTATGATGTGATGATTGAGCCAAAGGACAAAGGGGAAGATGCCATTATTTTGGAGTTTAAAGTTTTTAATCCGAGAAAAGAAGCCACTTTAGAGGATACCGTAGATGCAGCTCTTGCCCAAATCGAAGAAAAGGATTATGCAGCTTCCCTTATTGCAAAGGGGATTCCGGCAGAGCACATCCGCAAATATGGTTTTGCTTTTGAAGGGAAGAAAGTGATGATTGGATGATTCATTTCTAGATAGGAAATATCAATTGTACGAATAGCAATGCACAACTGAACCATTATACTAATTATCAATGACACAATACACTGGCTTGCTCGAAGCAAGCATAGATTTATTGGTTGACTTGGAAGGCAAGGGTCAGGATTTAGTTAATTTACATTTGATATAGCAGAGGTGTGTTGTCTAATATAGCATAGAACCATCTGCACGGGGATTCGGAACGAAATATACAAAGCCCCCGGAGATATCGTTTTGTGATATCCCCGGGGGCTTTTCTCATTTATTCACCAACAATGGATTTTACACACTCTGCAATGGCGTTATCCTTGCAGTTTGCGTAGAAATACTCTTTGAAGTGTTCTCCTGAGAGAGCGCCTTTTACTAAATCCTGATCTAATTCTTTTAAGATAGAAACCAAATCTCTGTGAGTAACTTTTTTCACTTCATCAAGAATTTTCTTGTTTCTCTGTTCCGGAACTACGCGCTCCTTTGGATATCCACCGCCGCCCGGTGCACAGAATAATTTTTCAAAAATGTAAGTTAAGTTTAACTCGCCGCCCCAGCCGAAATTTTCAGCGAATGGGAGAGCGATACAGTTTCCGTCGTTTACCTGGGAAAACAGATAGGCATCTAACGGGGACTCAATATGTCCACAAAGCACCTGCGGGAAAGAGTTGCAGGCGAGCATAGCGCCTTCTCCAGTTCCGCATCCGGTAATGACAAAGTCAGCAGCGCCGGAATTGAGTAATACAGCAGCGAGAATACCGTTCTGTACATAGGTGAGCTGATGCTCATCCTCTGCAGAGTACATACCGTAATTGAATACTTCATGCCCCATTGGCTCTACCACAGATTTTAAAGTAGAGCAAATCATTTCATTCTTTGCTGCCTGGCTGTTTTCGTTAATTAAAGCGATTTTCATGGTAAAAATATCCTTTCTGTTCATATAATTCAAATAATTTGCATAAAATAGAAAATTGAATTTTCCTGTGCATTTGTACAAAAAATTACAATAAATCCTTCATATCGACTCCGTCCATATCATCGAAGTCCTGATTTTCTCCGACCATACCCCAGATAAAGGTATAAGCCTGGGTTCCGCAGCCGGAGTGGATAGACCAGCTTGGAGAGATGACAGCCTGCTCATTTCTCATAACGATATGTCTTGTCTCGGTGGGCTCGCCCATGTAGTGCATAACAAGAGCATCTTGTGGCATATCAAAGTAAAGATAAACTTCCATACGTCTGTCATGGGTGTGGCATGGCATGGTGTTCCAGACGCTTCCCGGCTCTAATTTCGTCATACCCATCTCTAACTGGCAGCTTTCTACCTGACCCGGAAGAATGTATTTACAGATAGTTCTGTGGTTTGCAGTCTCTAAAGAGCCTAACTCTACTTTGTTACAGTCTTTAACGATAACGACACCTTCTTCTTCTTTGCCTTCCGGTTTAATTAATACAGTAGGATAGGTCATATGTGCCGGAGCACTGTTTAAATAAAACTTTGCCGGGGCAGAAGCAGAGTCGCTGGCAAAAGAAATATCTTTAGAGCCCATTCCGATATACATTCCCTCTTTGTGTCCCACTTTGTAATCTTTTCCATCAATGGTAATGGTTCCGGCACCGCCGATATTGATTACACCAAGCTCACGTCTTTCGCAGAAATACTGGGCGCGAAGCTCGTCGCCTGCGGTGAGGACTAAGGTCTTATTTACCGGAACAGCGGAACCTGTGATAATACGGTCAATATGGCTGTATACCAGTTTGATTTCGTCTGCCTGGAATAAATCGTCAATTAAAAATTCTTCTCTTAAGCGCTCTGTGGTGTAATGTTTTACATCTATTGGAGATGCAGCTGTTCTAAGTTCCATGATAAAATCTCCTTTAAATTTATGTAATGAATGATAAGATGGAGTGCCTGAAAAATTTCTGACACTCCGTTTGCTTTTTATAAATTAAAACCAAAATATTTTACTGCATTGTTGTAGCAGATGCCTTTTACGATTTCCTCTAATGTCTCATAATCAGCCGGGAACTCGCCGTTTTCTACCCAGTTTCCAATGAGATTGCAGAGGATTCTGCGGAAATAATCGTGGCGGGTGTAAGATAAGAAACTTCTGGAGTCTGTCAGCATTCCGACAAAGCCGGAGAGATTTCCTAAGTTTGCAAGGGAAATCATCTGATCTTGCATACCTACCTTGTGGTCATTGAACCACCATGCGGAACCCTGCTGGATTTTTGCAACAGCTGTAGAATCCTGGAAACATCCTAAAATAGTTCCGATTGCCTGATTATCGTTTGGATTTAAACTGTAAATAATGGTTTTTGGCAGTTTTCCGTTCTGGTTTAAAGCATTCAGGTAGTCTGCCATTTCGGAAGATGGTGCATAGTTGTTGATACAGTCGTATCCGGTATCCGGGCCGAGACGGTCAAACATCGGTGTGTTGTTATCACGTTTACAGCCGTAATGAAGCTGCATAACCCAGTTACGGTCGGCATATTCGTTTCCGACAAAAATCATAAATGCAGTCTTGAATTTTAATTCCTCTTCACGGGTAATGGCATTTCCTGCAAGACGCTTTGCGAAGATTGCTTCGATTTCTTCCTCAGAAGCAGGAGCGTACATGACATATTCCAAAGCGTGGTCAGAAACGCTGCATCCCATAGAAGCAAAGAAATCCATACGGTTTTGGAGAGCTTTCTTTAAGTCGGCAAACGTGGAAATAGCAATACCGGAAACCTTTGCTAACTGTGCAATATAGTCAAGGAAGGTAACCTTTTCGATATTCATTGCCTTATCAGGACGCCATGCTGGAAGTACCTGTACGTCAAAAGAATTGTCCTCTGCAATCTTTTTATGCCACTCTAAACTGTCTACCGGGTCATCTGTGGTACAGATTAAAGTTACATTAGACTGTTTGATAATGTTGCGGACAGTCATATCCGGCTCGGCAAGTCTTTTATTACACAGCTCCCAGACTTCTTCGGCAGTATTTTTGTTTAATACGCCATTGTAACCGAAGTATTTCTTTAATTCTAAATGGCTCCAGTGGAAGAGTGGATTGCCAATTGCTTTACCTAATACCTCTGCCCATTTAAGAAATTTCTCTTTGTCGGAAGCATCTCCCGTAATATATTTTTCGTCAACACCACAGGAACGCATGAAACGCCATTTATAGTGGTCGCCACCTAACCATACCTGTGTGATGTTTTCAAATTGACGATCCTCATAGATTTCCTGCGGATTGATGTGGCAGTGGTAATCTAAGATAGGAGTATTTTCGGCATAGTCATGGTAGAGCTTCTGAGCGGTCTCTGTCTGTAGTAAAAAGTTTTCATCCATAAATTGTTTCATTTTTTCCTCTCTTTCTGCCGCTTTAGCGGCTTTATAATGCAGGAAATTTTAAATTTTTTCCATATTATAAAATGAATTATTATATTTAAAATATAGTAGTTCCACGTTTGATTAATTTACCGGAGAAGACAGAACGTTTTGGCATTTCTTCACCGGACAGGACACCGAGCAATGTCTGCACAAGCTGGTGTGTCTGGGTTTCTAAGCGGTTGTCTATGGAAGTAAGCTCCGGAGTACAGCAGCAAGTCAGCATAGAGTTATTATACCCAATGACAGACAAATCTTCCGGGATACGGATTCCCCATTTCTGGGCACTTTTTATGACACCGATGGCAAGTGCGTCATCCGCTGCAATAACACCGTGAAACGGAGTTTTTTTTGCGATAGGGTCTACAAATTTTGCAATGTCTTTTACACGTTGGGGATCCCCGTCATAGAAGTAAATCAGCTTTTCGTAATCCGCAATTTTGTGTTCTTTCATGGCAGCTTTAAAACCGCTTAATTTCTTCTTCCCGCTGTAAGAGTCAGAATCGTATAGATAAAGGATATCACGGATACCGGCATTTAACATGGAAGAGGCAGCCTCGAACATGGCAGTATAATCATCACAAAGCGTACTGTATACGTTGGGATAATCAAAAGCTGCATTTAAAAGCATAATGGGAATTTGGGAAGAAACATCCTTGATATACTGGTTTTCTTCCTCATTTGTTCCGATAAAGTTCGAACCTACCAGAATAATACCGTCTACCTTTTTGGAAAGAATTAAATCAAGATAATTCTTTTTGATGTCCAGATTGTAACCGGTACAGCAAAGGAGAGACTCATAACCGTTTGTCTGCAGTTCCTGTTGTAAATAGTAGACTGCTTTGGCAAGAAAAAGATCGGAGGAGTCTGCGCAAAGGATACCAATAGTTTTCAAAGAATGAAGACCCATTCCCCGGGCAAACGCATTGGGGGTATAGTCATATTTCTCAATGATGTCCATTACTTTTTTTCTGGTGGCAGGACGAACTTTGTCGCTTCCGTTTAAAACGCGAGAAACAGTAGCGATGGAGACGCCTGCTTTCTTTGAAATGTCATAAATTGTCATGGTATTTCTCCTAAAAACTTCAAATTGTCAAATAAAAGCGCTTACATTTAAAAATAGACACAACTGAACTGATAATGAAAGAGGTTTCATAACAGCTGACAATATTATACAATATTGAAAAAAAGAAAGCAACCGGTTTAAAAAGAAAAATGGCAAAAATATAAAAAATGTAAGAGGATGAAACAAAAAAATAGATAAAATTACTAAATTGTGCAAAATTACATATTGACTAATTGCAGAAAAGGTGTAAGAATAGTAGATGTAAACGCTTACAAAACAACAAAATGCAGTACATAACAGTAGGTTACGGGCAAACACCCGGAAATTATTATTTTAAAATACCAGGAGGATACCATGGAATTATTAAGCAAAGCAAAAACAGGGAAAAAAGAAAGACCAATCAAAGTTTTACAGTTTGGAGAAGGAAACTTCCTTCGTGCCTTCGTTGATTATATGATTGATATTGCCAACGAGCAGGGCAAATTTGATGGTGACATTGTTCTTGTAAAACCAATCGAATTTGGTACCTTAGAGCGTTTCCATGATCAGGAGTGCCAGTATACGGTACAGTTAAGAGGTATTGTAGACGGAGAAGCAAAGAGAATTTGGTATCCATTTAAAAGAGTGCGTACTCAAATTAGCAAAACTCTGGAACTTAGAAGAAGACTTTACGGCATGGTTAAATAAAGCCTGTGTGTTTACTTCTACGTTAGTTGACCGTATTGTAACCGGTTATCCGAGAGATGA
>JAQXGQ010000067.1 GCA_029006795.1 Clostridiales bacterium
CCCTAGTCGTTTCATGGCTCTCGGGGAGGCAATATAAATCACAATTTCATCCTTCCCATCGGATTCTGATAACAGGGAATAAATCATCTGCTCCTTCTCTGCAAATTCTTCCTTCGTTGCAAACTGAAGCCACAATTCCCGAATAGTATCATCAAAGGAATAGATTTTTTCGCAGATCAATTTCCCGTTTTTGTCCTCCTCCACATTGGCATGCCCGCTAATAAATACCTTTTCGTCCTCAATCAAATAGCGGCTATATTTCTCATAATCCCTCGGAAATACAATGACTTCCACGGTGCCAAACAAATCCTCCACGGTCAAAAATGCCATTGTCTTATTGTTCTTGGTATACTTAATGGTCTTTTCCGTAATCATACCGCCGATGGTGACATTCTGGTTATCCTTTATCTTCGCCTCTCCTGTCTCCTCATCTAAAAGAAAATCTGAAGTCACGGCAGAAATATTTTTCTTCCATTTTTCCTCGTATTCCTCTAAAGGATGACCGCTTATGTAAATGCCAAGCACCTCTTTTTCAAAGCCCAATTTAATTTCCTTTTTGTACTCCGGCACATTCGGGTACTGCACTTTATATGCCTCTTTTTCCTCCTCAGAAACCAAATCAAACAAGGACATCTGGCCTGCCATAGACGTCTTCTTTTCCTGATTCAGATTGTCCATCAGCATAGTAAACACCTGCATCATCTGCTGACGATTTCCGTCAAGCCCGTCACAGGCTCCGGCTTTGATTAAATTCTCCACGGCACGTTTATTGACTTCACGGCTTGCCACCCGCTCTAAAAAGCTCTGCAACGTCGTAAACCTGCCGTTCGCCGCCCGCTCTTCTAAAATCTGGTTGATGACCGGACGACCAATATTTTTAATGGCATACATACCGTAACGGATACCATTAGAAGTGGCGCTAAAGGTTCCCTCTCCCTCATTGATATCCGGCGGAAGAACTTTGATTCCCATCTGACGGCAGGTATAAATGTATTCTGATACTTTTCTTGTATTATCAATGACAGAGGTCATAAGTGCCGCCATAAATTCTACCGGATAATAGTATTTCAAATATGCCGTCTGGTAAGCAACCACCGCATATGCAGCGGCATGGGATTTGTTAAAAGCATATTTTGCAAAATCTACCATAGAATCATAAATTTCATTTGCCGCCTGTTCGCTGATACCGTTATTGACGCAGCCCTTAATGCCCTGCTCGTCATTTCCGTAAACAAAGTTCTGACGCTCCGCATCAATGACATACTGCTTTTTCTTACTCATGGCACGGCGGATATTATCTGCCTGTCCCATCGTATAGCCTGCTAAGTTCTGCACAATCTGCATTACCTGCTCCTGATAGACAATACAGCCATAGGTCGGCTCTAGTATCGGCTCTAATTCTTTGCAGACATAGGAAATGCTATCGGGCTCATTTTTCCCCTTGATGTATTTCGGTATGAAATCCATAGGACCCGGACGATACAGGGAAATTCCTGCGATAATATCCTCTAAGCTCTGGGGTTTTAATTCCTTCATGAAATTTTTCATGCCAGCACTTTCTAGCTGGAAAATACCCTCGCATTTTCCGGTCCCGATGGAATCTAAAACCTTTTTGTCATCATAATCAATGAGTACCGCATTTTCATCTTTATTTCCAATGTAATCAATATGATCTACATCAATGCGCACACCATGATTTTTTTCTATCAAATCAGTAGCATCTTTAATTACCGTCAAGGTACGAAGACCTAAAAAGTCCATTTTTAAAAGTCCTAATTCCTCAATGGTGGTCATAACAAACTGGGTAGTGATGGTTCCGTCGGAGCCTCTGGAAAGAGGAACATACTCATCCATCGACTTTTGAGAAATTACCACTCCCGCAGCATGCATGGAGGTATGTCTTGGAAGTCCCTCTAAACGTTTTGACATATCAATCAGAGTACGTACCTGCTCATCAGACTCATACATCGCCCGAAGCTCCGGGTTCATAATCAGGGCTTTATCAATGGTAATATTCAATTCGTTTGGTATATTCTTTGCAATGGTATCACAAAAATTGTAGGGCAAATCCATGACACGCCCCACATCACGGATGACTCCTCTTGCCGCTAAGGTACCAAAGGTAACAATCTGAGTCACACAATCCTTGCCGTACTTTTCCACCACATAATCGATGACCTCCCCGCGCCTCTCATAGCAGAAATCAATATCAATATCCGGCATGGTTACTCGTTCCGGATTTAAGAAACGCTCAAACAACAGATTGTAGCGGATAGGGTCAATATTCGTAATACCCGTAGTGTAGGAGACAAGGCTTCCCGCCGCACTTCCACGTCCCGGCCCTACCGGACTCCCATGCGTTCTGGCAAAATTAATAAAATCCCACACAATAAGGAAATAATCCACATAGCCCATTTTCTGGATAACAGAAAGCTCATAGTCAAGTTTCGGCAGCAGCTCCTCATGTTTTTCCGGGTAACGCTCCACTAGTCCCTCATGGCAGAGCTTGTTCAGATAAGTCCATGAATCATAACCCTCCGGCACATCAAAGTGTGGCAGCTTTGTCACACCAAATTCAATTTCCACATGACAGCGGTCTGCAATCTTCCCGGTATTATCAATTGCTTGTAAGGCATAGGGAAATAACGCGCGCATTTCCTCCTCAGACTTCACAAAATACTGTCCGCCTTCGTAGCGCATTCTGTTTTCATCGGAAAGTTTTTTTCCTGTCTGAAGACAGAGCAGAATGTCGTGTGGCTCTGCATCTTCTGCATAAGTGTAATGTACATCGTTGGTAGCAACTAACTCAATACCAGTCTCCTGACTCATGCGAAGCAGCTGGGTATTTACCATTTTCTGCTCAGGAATACCGTGATCCTGCAATTCCAAAAAGAAGTTTCCCTTTCCAAAGCATTTCTCATACTTTAATGCCACTTCTTTGGCTTCCTCATACATTCCTCTCACTAAATACCGCTGCACTTCTCCTGCAAGACAGGCGCTTAATGCAATAATCCCCTCATGGTACTGTTCTAACACTTCCATATCTACACGAGGTTTATAATAATAGCCTTCCACAAAACCCTTTGACACAATCTTCATCAGATTCTGATAGCCCTGATTGTTTTCCGCCAGCAAAACCAGATGATAGTATCGGTCATCCCCGTGGGAAGCCTCCCTGTCGAATCGGGAATTTGGCGCCACATAGACCTCACAGCCTAATACCGGGTTAATCCCCGCCGCCTTCGCCGCCTTGTAAAAATCAATGACACCGTACATAACACCGTGGTCAGTGATGGCGGCACTTGTCATGCCAAGTTCTTTGACTCTCGCAACATATTCTTTTATCTTATTTGAACCGTCCAGAAGACTGTACTCCGTGTGAACGTGTAAATGTGTGAATGACATTCAGACAACTTACCTTTCTGCGCATCCCGCTAATTTGTAACGCAGGAACAAATTTTTCTGTTCCACCATTATATTATGGATAGAGAAATTATTCAAATTAAAATCTCAATATAACACGAAAATGCCAAAATCCCGTCCATCCTAGAGGTAGGATTTTCAAAAAGAATTGTTCCGTTTTCCTGCAACGTAATTTTTAAATTACCCTCACTGTATTTTATCACATTGCTTACAATATTAGATAAAATTCTCGATAGTGCCTGCGGATTTAATTTCTTAATCATCCATTGCTCCTGCTAAAACAGCTCAGGATCAGCTGGCAGAGGATGAAGACTTTATTTTCCGTGTACGAACCTATATCTATTCCAATTTATCCGATCCTGATCTGAACCGTTCTTCTATTGCAGAATATCTGCATAT
>JAQXGQ010000068.1 GCA_029006795.1 Clostridiales bacterium
TGGAATCGTATCTGGTTTGGAGCGTACAAGTCATATACGTTTGGAGACATAGTCTTTGAAGTTTTTAATATAAATGTGCTTTTTCCACTACATAAGTGACCGCTTGCAATATTATAAGGCGAATAATTGCCGGTGCCGTAAGTATTGTTATAAATTTGGAAACCGCAGGTCGTAATGGGAGAAGCACTTACTTTTTTCCCCAAGATTGTCATGGAACCATGGGTTTTTTCAGCAAAAACGGTTGCTGGTGAAATCGGCTCAGAAAGACGGAAGGTAATGGTACCATCAGTAATAGTAAGGACATCTTCCGCTGATAACTGTAAATAATGCCCGTTGCAGTATGCGGACAGTTTTGACGGCATTTTTGACATGGAATAATACCATGGCCAGGCTAACTTATTGGTTCCATTCAGATTTCCGTCTGTACAACCAAATCCTGTGGCGGAAATACTTGCTTTACATGCAGAGATAACTTTTTTTCCAAGAGTGACATAACGATTATAAATCGTGTACTGGTTTTTCTCATTGAAACCTGTGGTTCCATAAGCTGTATTTATGGCAGATACAGCTTTCTCAAGTTTTTTTGCGGCAGCAGTCGTAGAACCAAGAGAGCCTTTTTTTACCACTTTTATTTTCATGGTGGCTGTTTTGGAAGCAACTTTAACAGTCAGGGTACAGGAACCGGTTTTTTTTGTTTTTACTCTGCCTAAAGAAGAAACAGAAGCTACTTTTTTATTACTGGAATGATAGGAAATACCCGTAAAATCAGAGGCATAATAAAGGGTATCTATCTCATCTGAAGTGCGTATGACAACACCTAGCATATCACTCAGCAGAAAATCCTGACCGTTTTCAATCACTACATCGGCTTTTTTTTCATTTTTGTTTTCCAGACATTCATAATTTAGTATCCAGCCGATATTTGATACTTTGTTTTCAGAGATTTTTGAGTTTACTTCTTCTGCCTGTAAATGGAGACGAAAAGTAAATAAAAAACTAAGCATGAGAAAGCAAAACAGTAATTGCTTGCGGACAGAATAAAAACGTTTCATAACAGACTCCTTTGTATAAAGATAACAACATCATATGTATAGATGAAATACATCATATATCAGATGCGTATAGTATAGCATGGAAAAAAGAAGTCAACAAGGTTGAAAAATTGTGTTTCACGGGAATTACCAATAAAAAGTTGTTTACAGTAAAGAGGAGTACTGTGATAAGATAAAGAAAAATAGGAGACAGATTTATTTAAGATGATAAAAGATTTTAGATTAGAGCAGCTGGTGGAACCACTGTTGGGCTGGTTTATAGAGAACGCAAGAACTCTTCCCTGGAGAGAGGAGCCGACGCCATATCGTGTCTGGGTATCCGAGATTATGCTTCAGCAGACAAGGGTGGAGGCGGTAAAACCTTATTTTGAACGGTTTATGAGCGCATTACCGGATATAAAGTCCTTGGCGGAATGTCCGGAGGATGAACTTTTGAAACTCTGGGAGGGACTTGGATACTACAATCGTGTTCGCAATATGCAAAAAGCGGCGATAGAAGTCATGGAGAATTATAACGGGAATCTTCCGGCGGACTATAAAGTCCTGTTGGGATTAAAAGGTATCGGCAGTTATACGGCGGGAGCAATTGCTTCGATTGCTTATGGTATTCCGGTGCCTGCGGTGGATGGAAATGTGTTGCGTGTACTTACCAGAGTCTCTGCGGATGATACGGATATTATGAAGCAGTCTTTTCGAAATGAGGTGGAGGAGGTATTGCTTTCTCTTATGGTTTCTGAAAGTGGAGCTATTTTTCCAAAGAATTCGGATATTTTAAACTGGAAAGAAAAAGTAAAACGTCAGAATATTCCGGGAACATTTAATCAGGCACTCATGGAGTTAGGGGCTACCGTCTGTATGCCAAATGGTGCTCCATTATGTGAGAAGTGTCCGTGGAAGGAGCTTTGTCAGGCAAAAAAACAGGGACTGATTGAAAAACTTCCGGTAAAGACGAAGGTGAAAGCCAGAAAAATTGAGAAACGCACAGTTCTTATCATCCGGGACGGAGATAAGGTGGCAATACGCAAACGTCCCGATAAGGGGCTTTTAGCAGGACTTTATGAACTTCCTAATGTGGAGGGAAATTTAAAACAGGAGGAAGTGCTTTCTCTGGTTAAGGAAATGAATTTCAATCCCATCCATATCCAGAAACTAGAGAATGCCAAACACATTTTTTCGCATGTTGAATGGCAGATGACAGGTTATGCCATCCGTGTGGAAGAGCAGGGATTTGCCGAAAATGCAAACGAAAATGAACAGTTCCTGTTTGTAGATGCACAAAGTGCAAAAGAGCGCTATGCCATTCCCTCTGCCTTTGCCGCCTATGCGGAATATATGAACATTAAACTTGGAATAAAGTAGATGCACAAAGAGGGAGCCGATGCGTATGCACCGGCTTCATATGAAAAAGATTGTGTATAGAAAGTGAAATGATTCACTGTTTGCTGGGAGGAACCTTGCTCATTTTATAAGCAAGGCATCTTGACATATTGTCAAGAATAAAGTTTTATGAAAAATTTAACTTGCTGTCTTAACTTTGAATTTAGTATATGCTGTAATTATGACATTGCTGTGCCAAGTTTATGAGAATTTTGTTAATAAAATATGAACAATACTTTTTGACTTCCGGGAAACACAGCTAGGAATGACACTGTTTATGCGCTTTGTTTTACGAAATTAAGAATTTCTTAAATAAAAAATGGATTGGAATACTTTGGGAAACCGTGTATAATAAAGAATACGCATGAAGAAAGGAGCAGGCAGATGTACGATTGTATAGTCATTGGAGCGGGAATCGCAGGTGCAGTGACCGCGAGAAAGCTTGCAGAAGAAGCAGGAAAAAAGGTATTAGTATTGGAACGGAGACCTCATATCGGAGGCAACTGCTATGATGAGGCAGATGAGCATGGCATATTGATTCATAATTATGGGCCTCATATTTTTCACACAGGGATGGAAGAGGTATATGCTTATCTTTCCAGATTTACCGACTGGTATCACTTTGGACATGAAGTGGTAGCAAAGGTGGGAGAGCAGCTGATTCCGGTGCCTTTCAATTTACATACTCTGCATCTTGTTTATGAGAAAGAGAAAGCAGACCGTTTAGAGAAAAAATTAGTGGAGACTTATGGCGAAGGCAGCCGTGTTCCGATAATGAAGCTGCGGGAAAATGAAGATGCGGATATTCGGGAGATTGCAGATTATGTTTATCAGAATATCTTTTTGAAATATACGATGAAGCAATGGGGGCAGACTCCGGAGGAGATAAGCCCGGAAGTAACAGGGCGTGTGCCGGTGCTGATTTCTTATGATAACCGTTATTTTCAGGATAAATATCAGGGCGTGCCGAAACACGGATTTACGCCGATGTTTGAAAAAATGTTAGGACATGAAAATATTGAGGTGAGAACCGGAACAGATTGTAAAGAGCTTTTATCCTTTTCAGATAATGCGATTTATTTTGAAGGAAAAGAATTTACCGGAGATATGGTATATACCGGGGCTTTAGATGAATTGTTTGACTGCCGTTTTGGCAGGCTGCCTTACCGCTCTTTGGATTTCCATTTTGAGCATTATGATGAGGAGTCTTATCAGGGACGCAGTGTGGTGAATTATACAGTCAGCGAGGAGTTTACCAGAATCACGGAGTTTAAATATCTGACGGGACAGGAGAATACCAACGGAACCACTATTGTAAAAGAGTATTCTTTTGCTTATACAGGGGCAAAGGGGGAGATACCGTACTATGCCATTTTAAATGAAGAGAATCAAAAACTTTATGAGAAATATAAGAGTTTGACAACACCAATGAAAAATTTCCATTTACTTGGCAGACTGGCAGAATATAAATATTATAATATTGATGCCATGACGAAAAAGGCGATGGAATTAGCGGAGCAGCTGATGTAAGCAGTCGCCCGCAGATAGGAGAATGAAATGAAATTACTTACCTTTGCAATACCATGTTACAATTCACAGGATTATATGGAAAATTGCATCAAATCTCTTTTACCTGGAGGAGAAGATGTTGAAATCCTTGTGGTGGATGATGGTTCAAAAGACAGTACGGCAGATATTGCAGATGCCTATGAGAAAAAATATCCGGGGATTGTGCGGGCAATTCATCAGGAAAATGGCGGGCATGGTGAGGCCGTGAATGCCGGTATTCGTAATGCCACAGGACTTTACTTTAAGGTGGTTGACAGTGATGACTGGGTAGATTTGGATGCCTATATGAAAATTTTGGATAAATTGCGGGAATTAGCAGGCAGTGAGACGACACTGGATATGTTTATTGCCAATTATGTTTATGAGAAAGAGGGGGCAAAGCGCAAAAAGGTCATGCGTTATCCTTCTTTGCCAAAGGAGCGTATTTTCAAATGGAACGAGGCAAAACTGCATAAGGGACAATATATCTTAATGCACTCCGTTATTTATCGTACAAAATTGCTGCGGGAATGTGGATTAGAACTGCCGAAGCACACTTTTTATGTGGATAACATTTACGTGTATAAACCACTGCCCAGCGTAAAAACCATGTATTATATGGATGTGGATTTTTATCGCTATTATATCGGCAGGGCAGACCAGTCTGTCAATGAAACGGTAATGATTGGACGTATCGATCAGCAGATTAAGGTTAATAAACTTATGGTGGATGAGTTTGATTTATGGAAAATAACAAATCCCAGATTGCGCCATTATATGTTCAATTATTTAGAGATTATTACAGTTATTTCTACAGTGATGTTAATCCGCTCCGGGACGGAGGAGAATTTGCTAAAGAAACGTGAATTGTGGAAATATATTAAAGACAGGGATATTAGATTGTTTCATCATCTGCGAGCAGGTATCATGGGCAACGCTATGAATTTGCCTGGAAAGGGAGGAAGAAAGATTTCCGTGGCAGCCTATAAAATATCCCAGAAAGTAGTGGGATTTAATTAGGAAAACGGAGAAGAAACCATGACTAGAAGAGAAAAGGCAATGCAGTTGTTTGAAGAAGGTTATAACTGTGCACAGTCTGTATTCCTTGCATTTGAGGATTTGCATGGAATCGATAGAAAAACGGCAGCGAAACTAAGTTCCTCCTTTGGCGGTGGAATGGGAAGATTAAGAGAGGTTTGTGGCGCGGTATCCGGTATGTTTATGACTGCAGGAGTGCTTTACGGTTATGATGACCCGAAAGCTTCCACGGAAAAGTCAGAGCATTATGGCAGAATTCAAGAACTTGCAAAAGCATTTGAAGAGAAAAACGGCAGTATTGTCTGCAGAGAATTGTTAGGACTTGAGGTAAAAAGGGAAACGCCGGTTCCAGAGGCAAGAACTGCGGAATATTATAAAAAGCGCCCCTGTAAGGAATTAGTCGGGGATGCAGCGGAGATTTTAGAGGCATATATCAAAGCTGAGAAATAAAATACATCGCGGACATGGAGGAAATTATGAGTGAAAATTATGAAAATAACAATGTAGAGCGGGAAAATGAAAGTGGAGTAGAGACGGAAGTTGTACCGGAGTCGTCTACATCCAATGATACGTCGCAGGAAACTATGCCACAGGAAAATATGTCACAAGAAAGCGCATCACAGGAAAATTCACCGTATGAGAATAACCCATACGGAAACAACGCTTACGGGAACAACGCTTATGGGAATAATGTCTACGGAAACAATGTCTACGGGAACAATGTTTATGGAAATAACGCTTATGGAAGCAACAATCAGAATTTTAATCAGCCGTATCAGCCATATTATGGAGCAGAAAATAACCAGAAAGGTGAAGGAATCGCTTTTGGTGTGACATCTTTAGTACTCGGAATTTTGACGATTGTATTGTTTTGCACTTGTATCAGTTGGATTACCGGTGTCCTTGCTATTATTTTTGGTATCATACAGTTGGTAAAATACAGACAGAAGGGGCTTGCTATTGGCGGTATTATCACAGCATCTATCGGTCTTTTGCTTACCATTATTCTCTATACCGTAGCGTTTGCAGGTATGGGATCTACCAGTACCTATAATGATATTTATAATGAAATTTACGATGATATTTATGATGATATCTATGACGGAAGTTATGACTATGATTACTATTTTGATGATGGCGATAAAAACGAGACATTGCATTTAGAATTGTAAAAATGGCACATGAGTGGATGATAATTCCTTCGGTTGCAGACATAGGTATTTTTACACCGGAACAGCATATATATTAATGACGGAAGATTGAAGGATAATGGTCGTGCAAATATCGGTGCTTCGGTTTCGAAATAGAAAGAAAAGAAATCAAAAGAGAGATACGTTAGTGATGTTAGGAATGATGTGTGGTGTGTTGTTAGGTCAGTATGTGCAAAGCACACAGCTTCATTCGGCAGCTTCTGAAGATGCAATGGCAACAAATACGATGACGAAAAAAAAAGTGGCGATTACTTTTGATGACGGGCCGAATCCCGATTATACAGAGCCGCTTTTAGAGGGACTAAAAGAACGTGGTGTGACAGCCACGTTCTTTCTGTTGGGAAAAGAAGTGGAGAGATATCCGGAAATTGTAAAAGATATTCATGATAACGGACATCTCATAGGGACGCATTCCTATGAGCACGTAAATTTGAAGAATTTGTGTGATGCAGCAGCAATTGAGCAGGTGGATAAGACAAATGCAGCAATTCAAGAAATTACAGGGGAGTATCCCGAGTATATCAGACCACCCTATGGAAGTTGGAAGTGTAACCTTGATTATGAGACAAAAATGATTGAAGTGCTAT
>JAQXGQ010000069.1 GCA_029006795.1 Clostridiales bacterium
TGAAAACAAAGTAGAGTATCCACTCTCACCGGAGCACCGATTGACGTGTGACTCATGGTTCATATTTCAATATCGCGACTTGCGAGTTAGGAATGTATAGTGGATAGTCTGTCTATCCACTTTTTTGTGTGTAAAATATTATTTTGGAGGTGCACTACCATTAGCGAGTTAATGATTAATGAACAAATCAGAGACAAAGAGGTTCGTCTGATTGGAGAAAACGGAGAGCAGCTTGGCATTATGTCAGCAAGGGAAGCAATGAAACTGGCTGAAGAAGCAGAACTTGATTTAGTAAAAATTGCTCCGACCGCAAAACCACCGGTATGTAAGATTATTGATTACGGTAAATACCGTTACGAGATGGCGAGAAAGGAAAAAGAAGCCAGAAAGAAACAGAAAGTGGTAGAACTAAAAGAGATTCGCTTGTCACCCAATATTGATTCAAATGATTTGAATACCAAAATGAATGCTGCAAAAAAATTCTTAAGCAAGGGCGATAAAGTAAAGATTACTTTAAGGTTCCGTGGGCGTGAAATGGCACATATGAATGCGAGCAAACATATCTTGGATGATTTCGCAGAGAGCCTTGCCGAGGTAGCAGTAGTGGAAAAAGCACCAAAAGTTGAAGGCAGAAGCATCAGCATGGTGTTGGCAGAAAAGAAATAATTATTTTTAAGGAGGAACTTATCATGCCAAAAATGAAAACAAGCAGAGCAGCTGCAAAACGTTTCAAAGTAACAGGAACAGGAAAATTAAAAAGAAATAAAGCGTACAAGAGACATATCTTAACAAAGAAAACTACCAAAACTAAGAGAAATCTTAGAAAACCGGCAATCGTTGATTCTACAAACGTTAAGAATATGAAGAAGATTTTACCATACATGTAAGAAGTTGTTAAGGAGGATTTAAATCATGGCAAGAGTAAAAGGCGGCTTAGGCGCTAAAAAAAGACATAATAGAACATTAAAATTAGCAAAAGGTTACAGAGGTGCACGTTCTAAACAGTACCGTGTAGCAAAACAGTCTGTTATGAGAGCCTTAACAAGTTCTTATGCAGGTAGAAAAGAGAGAAAGAGACAGTTCCGTCAGTTGTGGATTGCACGTATCAACGCAGCAGCAAGAATGAACGGTATCTCTTACAGCCAGATGATGCATGGATTAAAAGTATCCGGTGTTGAAATCAACCGTAAAATGTTAGCAGAGATGGCTGTTAACGATGCAGAGGGATTTGCAGCATTAGCAGAGATGGCTAAAAAAGCAGTAGCTTAATTATGAATAAGAAAAAGACCTATTCGAAACAGGACAACCTGTCAGAATAGGTCTTTTGTTTTATGGGAATTTGGCATATTGCTGTGAACTAGCGGGATAGTTTCCGGTACTCCTTTGGTGACATCTGCTTTTGCTTATGAAAGGTTTTAGAAAAATAAAGACTGTTATCAAAACCTAAGGAGTTTGCAATGGCAGTGATGGAAAGGTCGGAGTGCTCTAGAAGATAACATGCCTGTTTCATGCGAAAATCCGTCAGGTATTCTTTTGGAGACTGCCCTAGTACTGTTTCAAAAGAGCGAAATAAATGGCTCCGGCTGACACCGACATAGTCGGCAATATCCTCCACAGTGATGGCATAGGAATAGTTTGAAGAGATATATTCAATACCTTTTTGCACATAGCTGTTGGCAGAATTTTGTGTGGTGGAGTGAGTTGCACCGTGCATGAACATGGCAAGCATGGTATAAAGACGACCGGTCATTTCTACCGCATGTTCAAATTCATTGCCTCTGGCATCATAGATGTGTAAGATTTGGCGATGAATGTCGTCACCTAAGGGAGTTGAGGTAATAAAAGGATGTTCCGGTGTGAAATCCGTGGCGGTCAGTATCATGGAAGCATCACTTCCGCTGAAACCCACCCAGGCATATTCCCAGGGGTCCTGCTCGGCAGCATAATAAAGTACCTCTGTGTTGGGATAAACTAGAAATGTATCGCCGGCATGAAGTTCGTAGAGCTGGTTGCCGGTTTTGTAATATCCCACGCCGGAAATAATATAATGAATCAGGTAATGATCGCGGATACCCGGACCCCATTGATGCAGCGGGTCACAAAGCTGGATACCTACATTGTAGACGGAGAGAGAAACCAGTTCTTTTTCGGTTGCTTTATAAGATTTCTTATAATTTTTTGAATTTTTGGTCATAGAGGTTGCCTTTCCTTAAAATAATACTTATAATGGTAAAAACATTATAATGGTAGAAAATAGAAAACGCAACATTTTTACATATTTTCTATACATTTATGGCTATACATTTCTTTGGGGATAGAGTAAGATGTAGCCATAGAGATGAAAAAAAGAACAGTTTTTAATTGGGAAAGGTGGAAAAAATATGGCAATTTTAGTAACTGGTGGAGCTGGATTTATTGGCAGTCATACCTGCGTGGAATTACTTGATGCTGGCTATGAGGTAGTAGTGTTAGATAACTTAAGCAATGCTTCTGAGAAGTCTCTAGACAGAGTAAAAGCAATTACCGGAAAAGAGGTAACCTTTTATAAAGGGGATATTTTAGACCGTGATATCTTAAATAAGATTTTTGAGAAAGAAAGCATTGACAGTTGTATTCATTTTGCCGGATTAAAGGCAGTTGGAGAATCTGTACAGAAACCGTGGGAATATTATAACAATAATATTTCCGGAACATTGACTTTGGTGGATGTGATGAGACAGCATAACTGCAAGAACATTATTTTCTCATCTTCGGCAACGGTATACGGCGATCCGGCACAGATTCCGATTACGGAAGAATGTCCGAAAGGACAGTGCACAAACCCATATGGTTGGACAAAATCAATGTTAGAGCAGGTGTTAATGGATATTCAGAAGGCAGATCCGGAATGGAACGTGATTTTACTTCGTTATTTTAATCCAATCGGCGCACACAAGAGCGGAACTATGGGTGAGAACCCAAATGGTATTCCGAACAACCTGATGCCTTATGTGACTCAGGTGGCTGTAGGAAAATTAAAAGAGTTGGGCGTGTTTGGAAATGATTACGATACTCCGGACGGAACCGGTGTGAGAGATTATATCCATGTAGTAGATCTTGCGGTTGGTCATGTAAAGGCGTTAAAGAAGATTGATGAAAAATGCGGTCTTGCCATTTATAACCTCGGTACAGGACATGGCTACAGCGTTCTTGATATTGTAAAGAATTTTGAGGAAGCCACAGGAGTAAAGGTTCCTTACTCTATCAAGCCAAGAAGAGCCGGTGACATTGCAACCTGTTACTGCGATCCTTCTAAGGCAGAGAAAGAGTTAGGATGGAAGGCACAGTACGGCATTAAAGAAATGTGCGAGGACTCCTGGAGATGGCAGAAGAACAATCCGAACGGATATGAGGATTAATCGGATAAGGAGAACATAAATTATTTCCATATAGATATGCTGATATGAGAAGGGGCTGTCGCACTAAGTATTTTTTATTCGTTAAAGCGACAGCCCCTTTTTTAGCGTTCATAAATTGTATAATGATGTTTTTTTAATAAAGCAACAGCAGCATCTAATGCTTCTGCGTCATACATTTCAAGATGAAGAACACCGCTTTCAAATTCCCGGTTATGAACAATTCCGATATTTTTGATACTTAAATGGTTTCCTGCTAAAAGGGTAGCGACCGTGGCGATACCGCCGGCTTCATCAAGAAGGTCTAAATAGAGTTCATAAACATTCTTGAGGGCACCTTTTTGCGTAATAGCAATGGAATCTCTGTAATCTTTTGCGGAAGAAAAGCTGTCAATCAATGCCTGTGCGTTATTATCCTCAATATCTTTTCTGGTTTTTTGAAGAGTTTCAATATAAGCATCAATTAATTTCAAAATCTGCTCTCTGTTCGACAGACAGATATTTTCCCACATAACAGGAGAGGAAGAAGCGATTCTTGTAATATCCTTAAAACCTCCGGCTGCAATGGCTTTCATAGTTTCTCCTGCGTCATCGGAAGCCTTGACAAGATTGACAAGACTGTAGGCGATGATATGGGGGAGATGGCTGATAGCAGCGGTGGCATAATCATGTAATTCATAATCTAGCACCAGTGGAATAGCATCTAAAGAAGCAACTATTTCGGTGAAATCTGCCAAAGCCTCTGGGGAAGTTTCCGAAGTGGGAGTAATAATATAGTAGGCATTTTCCAGTAAAGAATCAGAAGCATTCAAAATTCCGGTTTTCTCGGAGCCTGCCATAGGGTGTCCGCCAATAAAATTTTTTTCTAAGTGAAGCGCGGTTACCTCACGATGAATTTCTGTTTTGACGCTGCCCACATCTGTAATGATGCAGGAAGGAGAAATGACGTCTTTTAGCTGCCTTAAATATTCAATATTTTTCTGGACCGGCGTACATAAAAAAATGTAATCGCAGTCCGCAAAATCTTCTATATTACAAAATGTGTCGTTGGTAATCAGATGTTCCCCATAAGCCTCTTTGATAGTTTCGATATGCCCGGCTGTAGCAATGATTTCAAGTGTTGGATGAAGCATATGTAATTTTTTTGCGATGGAACCACCAATCAGTCCTAATCCGATAAAACCAATCTTTTTCAGTGACATTGTACAATCCCCCGATTAAAATTCTATACCACAATATCATAGACATTATATAAGAAAAAGTCAACACGTTAAAGTGCAAAAGTTATGAAATGTCTTGAAGGGTAATGCTTAAAATTTTTAAAATATGGACAGTCTGTGAATTTTGTGTAAACGTTCTTTTTAAATGGTTATAAATTATTAAAAAAGCATACATAATAAATAAACAAAGTTATGGTATTTTAAATATAGTTAGTAAAAATGAATAAATAAGTTGTAAAAAACGCTACTATTTAGTAAAATATAACCATACAGCAATGCAGAGTGACAAATTCCCTGTTGTTGTAAAAAACGAAAAATGGAGGATTTTACTATGAACGTTTACACAACTGACAAGATTCGTAATGTGGTTTTACTCGGCCATGGGGGGTGCGGCAAGACAAGTCTCGTTGAGGCGATGGCTTATCTTGCAGGAATGACAACACGTATGGGAAAGGTTGCAGACGGCAATACCATAAGTGACTATGACAAGGAAGAGACAAAGCGTCTGTTTTCAATTAACACTTCTGTAATTCCGATTATCTGGGAAGATACTAAGATAAACATTCTTGATACTCCCGGTTATTTTGATTTTGTGGGCGAAGTAGAGGAAGCCGTCAGTGCAGCTGATGCGGCGATTATTGTTGTTTCCGGTAAGGCAGGCATTGAGGTGGGAACGAAAAAAGCATGGGAACTTTGTGAAAAGTATCGTCTGCCCCGTATGGTATTTGTAACAGATATGGACATTGATGAAGCAAGCTATCGTCAGGTTGTTGAAGATTTACAGGAACTTTACGGAAAAAAAATTGCTCCGTTCCATCTGCCAATCCGTGAAAACGGACAGTTTGTAGGTTATGTCAATGTTTTGCAGCAGAGAGCAAAACGCTGGAAGGATAACGGTGAAGTGGAAAAGGCGGAAGTTCCCGACTATTCGCAGGAGAATTTAGGTATCTGCCGGGAAGCACTGATGGAAGCGGTAGCAGAAACCAGTGAAGAATTTATGGACCGTTATTTTAACGGAGAAGAATTTTCAGAAGATGAAATACGTCAGGCATTGCGTGTAAATGTGGCAGAGGGAAGCATTGTTCCGGTGCTGATGGGCTCTAATATTTTAGCGAGAGGTATGTATACCTTGATGGTGGATATTGTAAAATACCTGCCAAGCCCGGATAAACGTTCCTGTACCGGTATTAATGCAAAATCTAACGAGGTATATCAGGCAGATTATGATTTTGCAAAACCCAAATCCGCTTATATTTTTAAAACCATTGTGGATCCGTTCATTGGAAAATACTCTTTAATTAAAGTAAATTCAGGTGTCATCAAGACAGATGATGTACTGTTTAACCATCATAAGGACACGGAAGATAAAATTGGAAAATTATATGTGCTGCGGGGAAATAAACCAGAGGAAGTGAAAGAACTTCATGCAGGTGATATCGGTGCTTTGGCAAAATTATCAAAGGCAGAGACTACGGACTCCCTTTCTACAAAGGCAAACCCGATTCTCTATATCAGAACCAGCATATCGACCCCGTATACATACAAAAGATATAAAGCTGTCAATAAGGGAGATGAGGATAAGATTTCCCAGGCATTACAGAAGCTGATGCAGGAAGATTTGACCTTAAAGGCAGTCAATGACAGTGAAAACGGTCAGACCTTACTTTATGGCATGGGCGACCAGCACTTAGAAATCGTGGCAAGTAAATTGCTTGAACGATATAAAGTAGAAATTGAATTAAAAAAACCGAAAGTTGCTTTTCGAGAGACTATTCGAAAAAAAGCAGACGTGGAGTACAAGTACAAGAAGCAGTCCGGCGGACATGGACAGTATGGGCATGTTAAGATGACTTTTGAACCTTCCGGAGATTTAGAACAGCCTTATGTATTTGAGCAGGTTGTGGTAGGAGGCGCCGTACCGAAAAATTATTTTCCGGCAGTGGAAAAGGGAATTCAGGAGGGCGTATTAAAAGGTCCTATGGCGGCATATCCGGTAGTGGGTATCAAGGCTGTTTTGTATGACGGTTCCTATCATCCGGTGGATTCCTCTGAGATGGCATTTAAGGTAGCTGCGCTTGGTGCTTTCAAAAAAGGAATTATGGAGGCTTCTCCGATTTTGTTAGAGCCGATTGCCACCTTAAAGGTTCTCGTACCGGATAAATATACCGGTGATGTGATGGGAGATTTGAACAAACGCCGTGGACGTGTGCTTGGTATGAATCCTGTAGATGGAGGATATCAGGAGATTGTTGCAGATATTCCTTATATGGAATTGTACGGATATAACACGGATCTGCGTTCCATGACCGGAGGAAGCGGTACTTATTCCTACGAATTTGCAAGATATGAGCAGACACCATCCGATATTCAGGAAAGAGAGGTTGCAGCAAGGGCAGGAAAAGTGGATGAGATAGAAGAATAGCTTTCGTTTAGGCAGACTTATCGGTGAGATAAGGGGGAACAGACATGCGGATACGAAAAGAGTTAGTGGTAATTTTATATGTTTTTATCTTTCTCGTGAATGATCCGCAGTTAGTGCGCGCCTATAGTTTTGAGGCAGGAAACAAAGATGTCATACAGGAAGATACCGGGCTTGATATTTTTATGGGGCTTGATGCGTCTAAAATTCATCTGGTATATGAATTGAACGGGGGAACAAACAGTAACTATAACAGGGAAACGATTGAACCGGAGGAGTTGCCGGTACAGCTAGATGTTCCTGTCCGTGCCGGTTATAACTTTGCAGGATGGTATACAGATTGCAATTATACGGAAAAAATTACCGAAATTAACAGTGAAAATGCCCGTAATATGGTTCTCTTTGCAAAATGGACGAAAGCCATTGATAACAATTATACAGTGGAAATGTATTCTTACCAGACGGATAGTGTAGTGAGCAGAAAACAAAAGGAATTAAAGGAATGTTCTTATACATTTCTAGATGAGGTGGAGATTCCAGGGATGCCATCTACCAGAGAGAAAGACTGCATGGAAAATATCATCAGCAGTTCCAATCAGTGCCTGCAGGGTATCTGTTTTACACCGGAACTGCTGTTGATTACCTCTTATTCTGAAAGCAAACAGGACTTAGGTTCTCTGATGGTATTTGACAGGGTAAACGGCACCTATTTAGCAACGCTTGGGATGAAAAAGGAAAGTCATTTAGGCGGAATTGCCTTTGATGGAGAGAATGTCTGGATTTGTCACTCTAATTCTAATACATTAGAGAGGATACCATATGAATATATTTTAAAAATTGCGCAGGATGCGCCTGGATATTGTATTGATGCTTCTGCACTGTCAGATGAGTATGCACTGGAAAATATTCCTTCTTGTATTACGTTTTACGGGGGAAGAATTTGGGTAGCAACTCATACAAAAATTTTTGAATCAAAGATGATTTCCTACAACTATGACAGTGAAAAGGATACCTTAATAGCACTGAGCAGTTATCGGATTCCAAGTAAAGTACAGGGAGTTGACTTTGATGAAAACGGTAACGTATATCTAAGTACTTCCTATGGGAGAAATAATTCTTCTTATTTAAAAGTATATAGTTCACTGTTAGCGTTAAATAAAAGACCGAATGATCCTTCTGTGAAGATCGAGATGCCGCCATGTTCAGAGGAGGTGGCGATTTCGGGAGAATGTATTTATGTGCTGTTTGAATCGGCAAATGAAAAATATTTTGAGGGCACCGATGGTATCGGAAGAACATCGGCACCCATTGATAAGGTATTAGAGGTGGATGTAGCATCCATCTGGTAGCAGACGGCGCCCTTAGTGGCGCCGTCTGTCTTTCATCAGTTTTATAATCTTATCTGCCTTCGCAGCTTCTTCCGGGGACATGTTTTGCTTTAGAATATTTACTAAAAGTTCTGTTTCTGGATCTGAAAACTGGATGTTTTGCTTTTTGGCAGAGTTCATGGTACCAAGAAGAAAAGGCATCATATCCTTGATGTCGTTGGGCTTTTCTGCAGAAGCAAAGTTCATCAGAAATTCCAGTTTCTCTGGTGAGATGTTTTTTAACATGGGATTGTTAGTCAGAAAATCATATTCCATAAATTATCCTCTTTCTTTAAGAAAAAATAGTTTCATAGGTTTCCATCATGGAGAGCAAATTTGTCATCATATCAATGGTTTCAAGCTCTTTTTCGGAACAAAATCTGCGGAGTTCGTTTAACATGGAAAGCGTAGAATTTTCGTCTTCATCCACGGAACACATCGACATAACTTTATCCTCCTGAGAGAAAACCTGAATGGTGTTTTGCAACTCCATATATTTTATTAATATGGCAAATTGTTTTTTTTGCCCCCCTTTCATGTAAGGAATCACTGTTTTTAACATTTGAAGTTCTCGTGTCTGAGTCATATAGTCAAAAGGGGTGAGATTGTTTTCTTCCATACGATAAGCCTTTTTTCTTTCAGTTTATGAGTGGAAAAGGTTCTTTATGACAGCAGGGGCATAGAATAATAGGGGGAGGGATTATCATGCTTATAATAGAAGATAATAGTGTTTACGAAATAGATGAGGAGTGTGTTAAAAGAAAAAAGGTTCCAAAGAAATGCAAGGTATATGAAAAACTGTTACAGGAACAGAAAAAAGAGAAAATGGAAAAAGAGAAAGACAGAAAACGCTTTTAAAAAAGGGAGTACCGCTTATGCGATACTCCCTTTTTAGGAACCGGGGCTTAGAAGCAGCCGCAGTTACCGTTTCCCCATCCGCCGCAGCAGAATAAGAGGATGATAATCCAAAGACAGTCATTTCCGCAGCCGTTATTGTTGCAGCCACCGAATCCGTTGCCGCCACAGCAGCATAATAACAGGATAATCCAGATAATAGAATTACATCCTCCTTCGTTACAAGAACATCCACCACCACAGTTTGTTGCAGCTAAATCACTCATGTTTTAAACCTCCAAATTTTTCTTACACTGTATCATATGTGGCTTAGGGATATGTGTTACAAATTGTTTGGAAAAAGATTGTGATACGAAGACGAATTTGATATGATAAAACTATAGAAAGAAATGTAGACGGGAGGAGAAGAAGATGTACTTTGTTGTAATCGTAGAACCGGAAGAAGTGAATGCAGAACGTATCCGGGCAATCTTAGAATCGGTTGATAAAAACTTTGAATATGAACTTACACCTTCCCCGGAAAAGGCAATTGAAATTGTGGAGAACAAGAAGGTAGATGTTTTTATCAGTTCTTTAGAGTTAGCGGTGATGACAGGGGCTGAATTGTTCTCTATGATTGAAATGATGTCACCGGAAACGGTTCGTGTGGCAATGACAAGCTCTGATCGGATTGCAGAGACGGTAGCATGTATGAATCAGTGCAAAACCTTTAAAGTCATTATCAAACCCTGTCGTGTGGCAGATGATTTATTGTCGCCCATTAATGCCAGCATTACATATAAAGAAATATGTGAGAAAGCCAGGAGAGAAGAAGAAGAGATAGGCAAAGGATTATTTGCAACGGAGAGAGATTTAAAGAAAATGGAAATGTCCTGGCATGAGAAACTGTCAGTTTATCAGCGAATGCAGAAAGTATTAGAAAAGGTGATACACACCAATATAAAAGCCGGCAGTATGGATGCTGAGGTGGAAAACAAATTAAAAAGCTGGTATGACTGGATGTTAGATTCTTATATCAGAACCATGTTTGATTCGGACGGACAGTTCGAAAATGCTCTGAAAGAATTGAAAACGACATATCACTATCCCGATGAGGGGTGTTGTTTTCAGTTGAAAAAGAATTTTGAGGCGG
Source organism: Clostridiales bacterium (assembly GCA_029006795.1). Lineage (GTDB taxonomy): Bacteria > Bacillota > Clostridia > Lachnospirales > Lachnospiraceae > Roseburia. Next base: position 10,389 of record JAQXGQ010000069.1, read on the forward strand.
CAGTGCTTCCACAGAAGATGAACGAAATGACATATATTCTTAAAATAGTGATTGAAGTTCACAAACGATGCCAGGGAAAATACAGGATTGGTGCAATCATTGAGAATAGTGATAAAGCATATATCTTAAGAATTGTCTGTGGTCTGCGGGGGGAGAAAGAACTTCGTGCAGAGAATGATGAGAGCGTGAGAGAAGCATTGTCTAAGGCTGCGGGGGAAGCGATTGCGGCCTTTGGATATAAGTCTGTTACGATGAAGAAGGGAAAAGATGTAGTGATAAATATTGCGGTGCATAAATAATTTCTTGTACAGAATCCTGGAGAAAAACGGATGGAATATATTTATCTAAATATTATAACAGCAGGTTATGTAGTATATAAAATTTTATTCATTGACAAAAATGTAAAAACGTGTATAGTTTAACATAACGGTATAATTGTATACAATTATACCGTGTGAAAATATGCGGAAAAGTGAAAATTTATTCATACCGCAGAAAGACAACTTATTGGCACAGGGAATAAAGGAGATATTGTTATGAAAGAAGACATGAGAGAAGTTGTAATGAATAAAAAAACAAACCTGCTGCAATTAGAAGAGCATTTTTATCAGCTGGCAGATGTGGAAAAACCAAATGTGTTCCACAATTTATTTCCATATGAAGAAATACCCAAAATTGCATTCAATGATCGAATTGTACCTCATAACATGCCGGAAGACATCTGGATTACGGATACTACTTTCCGCGATGGTCAGCAGTCAAGAGCACCATATACTACAGAGCAGATTGTAACTATTTATGATTATCTGCATAAATTAGGCGGACCAAAGGGCATTATCCGCCAGAGTGAATTTTTCTTATACAGTAAAAAGGACCGGGATGCAGTTTATAAATGTTTAGAGCGTGGATATCAGTTCCCGGAAGTGACCAGTTGGATTCGTGCCAGCAAGCAGGATTTCCAGTTGGTAAAGGATATTGGGCTGCGTGAGACAGGTATTCTCGTAAGTTGTTCTGATTATCACATTTTTTATAAGATGAAGATGACTAGAAGAGAGGTTATGAACCTTTATTTAAGTGTGATTCGTGAGTGCTTAGAGACAGGTATCAGCCCACGTTGTCATTTAGAAGATATCACAAGATCCGATATTTACGGTTTTGTCATTCCATTCTGTTTAGAGTTGATGAAACTGATGGACGAGTACAAGATACCGATTAAAATTCGTGCCTGTGATACGATGGGATATGGGGTGAATTTCCCTGGTGCCGTAATACCGCGAAGTGTTCCGGGTATTATTTACGGTCTTACCACCCATGCAGGTGTGCCGTCTGAACTAATTGAATGGCATGGGCATAATGATTTCTATAAAGCAGTCAATAACTCTACTACTGCATGGCTTTACGGAGCATGTGGAGTAAACTGTTCACTGTTTGGTATTGGAGAGAGAACCGGTAACACACCTCTTGAGGCGATGGTATTTGAATATGCACAGTTAAAGGGAACGCTTGACGGTATGGATACTACGGTGATTACTGAACTGTCAGAGTACTTTGAGAAAGAATTAGGATATGTACAGCCGGAACGGACACCGTTTGTCGGCAGCAATTTTAATGTTACAAGGGCCGGTATTCATGCGGATGGTCTTTTGAAAAATGAGGAAATCTACAATATTTTTGACACAGACAAATTTTTAAAGAGACCGCCTCTAGTATCTGTTTCAAATACCTCCGGTCTGGCAGGAATTGCGCACTGGATTAATACCTATTATCATCTGCCGAAGGAAAAAGGCGTAGATAAAAACTCAAAACTGGTTACTATGATAAAGGAATGGGTAGACAAACAGTATGAGGATGGTCGTGTGACGGTTCTGACGGACAAAGAATTGGTGGAAGAAATTAATAAGTGCTGCCAAAAGTTAGACATCACATTACAGGCATGAGGTGACAGATATGGGAGATGACAATTATTCATTGAGTTCGCGGGTGTTCCGTACCATTCGGGAAAATATTCTCTCCGGGAAATATGCACCGGAGGAAGAATTAAAGGAAAAAACGATTGGTGAGGAATTAGGCGTGAGCCGGACACCAGTGAGAGAGGCGCTGCGTCAGTTAGAACTGGAAGGCTTAGTTACCATTATTCCCAACAAAGGCGCTTATGTGGTGGGTATTTCCCAAAAAGATATCAGGGATATCTATGAGATTCGTTCCAGATTAGAGGGATTATGTGCGAAATGGGCAGCGGAGAATATCACCAAAGAACAGTTAGATGAGTTAGAAGAAAATATTTATCTGTCGGATTTTCATGTTGCAAAGGGAAATTCCGAACAGGTTTTAGAATTAGATAATCGTTTCCACGAAATATTGTATAGTGCTTCCGGAAGCAAAGAGATACGCCACATTCTTGTGGATTTCCATCATTATCTGCAGCGTGTCAGGAAAGTAACCTTAGCGGAAAATGAAAGAGCCGTTAAATCAAACGGTGAACATCGCAAAATTGTGGAAGCACTAAAATTACATGATGCCGAATTGGCAGAAAAATTAGCAAATGAACATATTATGAATACCATCCGTAATATTGACAGTCATGGCTGGGACCATGTTTTTGGTGACAACAATTAGAAAGGCAGGAACAAAATTATGGAAAAAATCAAAATGACAACCCCTTTGGTAGAGATGGACGGAGATGAAATGACGAGAATCCTCTGGCAGATGATTAAGGATGAACTGTTGACTCCATATATCGAGTTAAATACCGAGTATTATGATTTGGGGTTAGAGCACCGCAATGAGACGAACGATCAGGTAACTGTGGATTCAGCCAATGCAACTAAAAAATACGGTGTTGCCGTAAAATGTGCCACCATCACACCTAATGCAGCACGTATGACAGAATACAACTTAAAAGAAATGTGGAAAAGCCCTAACGGAACCATTCGTGCTATGTTAGATGGTACGGTATTCCGTGCTCCGATTGTGGTAAAAGGGATTGAGCCTTGTGTAAAGAACTGGAAGAAACCAATTACCATTGCCCGTCATGCCTATGGTGATGTTTACAAAGCAACAGAGATGAAAATCCCGGGAGCAGGAAAATGTGAACTGGTTTACACTGCCGAAGACGGAACAGAGACAAGAGAGTTAATTCATAACTTTACGGGAGCAGGAGTTGTTCAGGGACAGCATAATCTCTGCAATTCCATTGAAAGTTTTGCAAAGAGCTGCTTTAACTACGCTTTAGATACCAAACAGGATTTATGGTTTGCAACGAAAGATACGATTTCCAAAAAATATGACCATACTTTTAAAGATATTTTCCAGGAAATTTTTGATGCAGAATACAAGGACAAATTTGAAAAAGCAGGAATCGAGTACTTCTATACCTTAATTGATGATGCGGTAGCCCGTGTTATGAAGTCAGAAGGCGGTTACATCTGGGCATGTAAAAATTATGACGGAGACGTTATGAGCGATATGGTATCAAGTGCTTTTGGTTCTCTTGCCATGATGACTTCTGTATTGGTATCTCCGGACGGTTATTATGAGTATGAAGCAGCCCACGGTACAGTACAGCGTCATTATTACAAGCACTTGAAAGGGGAAGAGACCTCCACGAACTCTGTTGCAACTATTTTTGCATGGACCGGTGCATTAAAGAAACGTGGAGAATTAGACGGCAATCAGGATTTGGTAGAATTTGCAGAAAAATTAGAAAAGGCTTGTATCAAAACCATTGAAGATGGTAAAATGACAAAAGACCTTGCGCTGATTACGACTAATCCGAATCCGACGGTTTTAAACAGCGAAAACTTTATCAAGGCAATCAGACAGACATTAGAGGAATTATAGAATGGTTTTATCATGTCAGAATATCTCGAAGTCCTTTGGGACAGATGAAATATTAAAAGACGTCAATTTTCATATTGAAGCAAATGAAAAAGCAGCGATTGTCGGCATCAATGGTGCCGGCAAGTCTACGCTGCTTAAAATTATTATGCGGGAAGAAACTGCAGATACCGGAGAAGTTGTCTTAGCAAAGGATAAGACCATCGGATATCTTGCACAGTATCAGGATGTTTCCGGGCACAGTACGATTTTTGAAGAAGTGCTTAATTCCAGAAAAGATATTCTGGATATGGAGACAAAACTCCGTGAACTAGAAGAAAAAATGAATCATCTTACCGGAACGGAATTAGAAGAACTATTAGAGGTTTATCATAAGCTGAGCCATGATTTTGAACTGGTGGATGGTTATGTTTATCGAAGTGAAGTGACCGGTATATTAAAAGGGCTTGGCTTCACAGAGGATGATTTCGGTAAAAAAATGAGTGAACTCTCCGGTGGACAGAAGACCCGTGTTTCCCTCGGAAAGCTTTTAGTGACAAAACCGGATGTGTTGCTTCTTGACGAGCCGACGAACCATCTGGATATGGAATCGATTCGCTGGTTAGAGACATTCCTTTTAAATTACAAGGGAGCAGTTGTCATTGTGGCACATGACAGGTATTTTTTAGACCGGGTTGTTACAAAAGTAATTGAGATTTTCCAACATAAAGCATTTGTTTATCAGGGCAATTACACTGCATTTGCACAAAAAAAGGCAAAGGTAAGGGAAGATTTGCTGAAGCAGTATTATAATCAGCAGAGGGAAATCAAGCACCAGGAAGAAGTCATTGCCAAATTAAAGTCATTTAACCGGGAAAAATCCATAAAACGTGCCGAGAGCCGTGAGAAAATGCTAGATAAAATCGAGCGGTTAGAAAAACCTACAGAAGAAAATACGGATATCAAAATTGTTTTAGAACCCAATGTTACCAGTGGCAATGATGTGCTGACAGTGGAGCACTTAGCTAAGGCATATCCGCCGGTAAGCCTGTTTTCCGATATTTCCTTTGAAATCAAACGTGGGGAGCGGGTGGCGCTTATCGGTAACAATGGTACAGGAAAAACCACCATTTTAAAAATTATCAATGATTTGGTCGCTGCAGATGCGGGAACGGTAACGTTAGGTGCCAATGTACATATAGGATACTATGATCAGGAACATCAGCTGCTTCATATGGAGAAAACCATTTTTGAAGAAATTGCGGACGCTTATCCGACGCTGAACCAGACGAAGGTGAGAAATGTTTTGGCAGCATTTTTATTCACCAATGATGATGTATTTAAGCGTATCGGTGATTTAAGCGGTGGAGAAAGAGGACGGGTTTCTTTGGCAAAGCTCATGCTTTCCGATGCAAATTTCCTGATTTTAGACGAACCGACGAACCATCTGGATATTACTTCCAAAGAGATTTTAGAGTCAGCGCTGAAACAGTATACAGGCACTGTTTTTTTCGTGTCCCATGACCGTTATTTTATCAATCAGACTGCCACAAGAATTATAGAACTGACAGGGGAAACGGTGGTAAATTATATCGGTAATTATGATTACTATCTAGAAAAGCATGAGGAACTGACAAAAATATATGTCACAGATTCGGCAAAAAACAGTGAAGTTATAGAAAACGGAGTACAGGTACAGCAATCAGTACAGCCGGAGGCAAAAGCAGACTGGCAGACACAAAAAGCCGAGCAGGCGAGAATCCGAAAAATTGAAAATAGCTTGAAAAAGACAGAAGAGCAGATAGAAAAATTAGAAACACAGATAGCGGAAATTGATGAGGAATTTGGCAAGCCGGAAAATGCCACTAATTCTGCAAAGCTAAACGAACTGTCCGCAAAGCAATCAGAATATAAGCAGGAACTGGAAAAATGCTACGAAATGTGGGAAGAACTGTCCATGCAGTTAGATAGTTAAAAATTTCACACATTGACAGATGCTTTTTCAATTACTATAATATTATATAATTGTTTGAAATTACAAAACATCATCAAATATTGTAATTTTAAATGTTATTAGATTAGAAAGGTGGGCATCTTAAGTTGGAAGAAAAAGAAATATCTCAGGCAGTCATCAGGAGAATGCCGCGTTATTACCGCTATTTAGGAGAGTTATTAGATGCCGGTGTGAAACGTATTTCTTCAAATGATTTGAGCAAACGAATGAATGTAACCGCCTCTCAGATACGACAGGATTTAAATAATTTTGGCGGGTTTGGACAGCAGGGCTACGGCTACAATGTCAAATATCTTTATGAAGAAATCGGAAAAATTCTGGGATTAAATGAACGACATAATATTATTGTAATTGGTGCCGGAAACTTAGGACAGGCGTTGGCAAATTATGTGAAATTTGAAAAACTTGGGTTTATGATTATCGGGCTTTTCGATGTGAATCCGGCGTTAGACGGTGTGACAGTACGTGGAATTAAAATCCGTATGTTAGATGAATTAGAGCAGTTTTGTGCAGAAAATCAGGTGGACATTGCAGCGCTCACAATGCCAAAGGAAAAAGCGGATGCAATTGCGAATCGTCTGGTGGATTTGGGAATACATGCGATTTGGAATTTTGCACATGTAGACTTAGAACTGATTGACAAGGATGTGGTAGTGGAGAATGTACATCTTTCCGATAGCCTGATGCAGTTATCTTACAATGTAGTGAAAAACAAAAAGGCAAGAGAAAACGACAGCTAAGGGAGTGTTGTCAATGAAAGAGGAAGAGTTCCGGGAGGCATTAAAAGGGCATAATGTACCGGTATTGATTTTAGACCCCAAATGGCATCGTTTGTTTGCTATCCACGGGAAATCTGAACAGATCAAAGAAATTGAAAAGGCGTTGGGAAGTTTTTTGGCGGAACAGGGAAAGATAAATCAGGAGCTAAAGGATTTGAAGAAGCTGAAAGGCACTCTGTTAGACAGCATCCGAAGAAATATGGATGGAGCGAGCGAGGAGAATACTGACCCGCTGCAGACGAAAAAGCTTGAAGAAAACAGCAGACTTGTGGAAGATGTTAATGAGAAAATGGCAGTCTGTGAGAATCGACTGTTAGAACTTCCGCATATCATTCAGGATACCAATGAACAGTTAATGATAGCTTCCATGGATTACTGCTATGAAAAGATGCGGGTGAATGAGCGGGAAACAGAAGAAATTACGGAATGGATTAATGAAGTCCGGGTAGAACTGAAGAAAAATATTATAAAAAAACAAAATCGTGAAATCAACAACAGGGAGATTTACGGATTTATGCACGACATTTTTGGAATGCAGATATTAGATTTGTTTGATATTGAGTATGAGGAAGAAGAGGACGAGGAAGAGTAAGGGGAACTGTTGGAAGGACAGTTCCTTTTTGAAGTTATAGATGATGATTGTCTGCAGAGAGGAGAACACCATGAGATATCTGGTAAACAGTCGTGAGATGAAAAATTATGATACCAATACCATAGAGCAGCTTCATGTGCCGGGAATGGTACTTATGGAGCGGGCTGCCCTTTCGTTTGCAGAAGAATTAAAGCATTTGTCTGCGGATTTATCACAGGTGTTAGTGGTCTGCGGAACCGGAAATAACGGAGGGGATGGGCTTGCAATTGCAAGATTGTTAAAACAGATGGGATGTCTGGTAGATGCAGTGCTTGTAGGCAACCGAAAAAAATCCTCGGAGCAGAATATTTGCCAACAGAAAATTATGGAGGCATATCATTATGAGATTCTAGATAAAATACCGGAAGAAAAGAAATATTCGGCAGTGATTGATGCAGTTTTTGGGGTTGGATTATCTAGAAACATTGAAGGTGACTATGAGACTTTGATTACATGTATGAATGAACTACCCGGTGAAAAATATGCGGTAGATATTGCTTCCGGGGTATCGGCAGACAATGGAGCTGTGCTTGGAGTAGCGTTTAAAGCAGATGTGACGATTACTTTTGCTTATGGAAAGGTCGGAATGTATTTATTTCCAGGCAACGAGTATTCGGGAAAAGTCATTGTAAAAGAAATCGGCATCCGGCAAGAGAGCTGGTTTGGAAAGAAACCGTCTGTGGCGGCATTAGAAGATTCTGATTTATCATGGATGCCGAAAAGAAAAAGCCATTCTAACAAAGGCAGTTTTGGAAAACTTCTTGTGATTGCAGGCAGCGTCAATATGGCGGGAGCAGCCTGTCTCTGCGGAAAAGCTGCTTATGCCACAGGTTGTGGACTTGTGCGGATTTTAACGCCGGAGGAAAACAGAACCATACTTCAAACCGTGCTTCCAGAAGCGATACTCACCACTTACCCGGAAAAGAAGCCGGATTTGTCAGAAGTGATTGAGACAATGAAATGGGCAGATGCTATCGTATTAGGGCCGGGGATTGGAAAAGGAAAGGCAGCGTCAGCCCTTGTGGAGTGTGTCATAAAAAATGCTTCCGTGCCGGTAGTTTTAGATGCAGATGCCCTGAATTTGGTGGCAGAAGATAACAGTATTTTACTGCGACCCCATACTGAAATAATCGTGACTCCACATTTAGGAGAAATGAGCAGATTGACCGGGGATGGCATTTCTTACATTCAGACACGTTTATTAGAAGTTGCGGAAGAGTTTGCAAGGCAATATAATGTAATATGTGTATTGAAAGATGAACATACGGTTACAAGTGTTCCCTACGAACAGACTTATCTTAATTTTTCCGGAAATAATGGCATGGCAACGGCGGGAAGCGGTGATGTGTTAAGCGGAATCATAGGTTCTTTACTTGTACAGGGAATGCGTCCTGAAAAGGCGGCACCTTTAGGAGTTTTTCTGCATGGAAAAGCGGGAGATAAGATCCGGGAAAGTACAGGAACATATGGGATGTTAGCATCTGATTTGATAGAGGGAATACGGCAGGTAACAGTTAACTTAAATGCAAATGCCGGCAAGACAATAGAAAGGGATAGGTTGTTATTAGGATGAACAGGTACAGCAGAGTATACGCAGAAATTGATTTAGATGCTGTGTTATATAACATGGAAGCAATGTATCATAATATTTCTAAAGATACAAAAATCATGGCAGTTATTAAGGCAGATGGTTACGGACATGGTGCGGTGGAGATTGCAGAGACTATTGATAAATTAGACTATTTGTTTGGTTATGCGGTAGCAACTGTAGAAGAGGGGATGATTCTGCGAAATCATGGCATCACAAAGCCTATATTAATTTTGGGATATGTGTTCCCGGAGCAGTATGAGGATATGATTAAGGCTGAAATCCGCCCAACGGTATTTACCAGAGAAATGGCAGAGGAACTTTCTGCTGCAGCGGTAAAGGTTGGAATGGACTGTAAAATTCATTTTGCCATAGATACCGGAATGAGCCGAATTGGTTATCAGGTAACAGAAGAGACCGCAGATGAGATGGCACGTTTAGCGAAACTGCCGCATATTATGGTAGAAGGAATTTTTACTCATTTTGCCAGAGCAGACGAATTAGATAAGGCACCAACTTATCGCCAGATAGAATTGTTTAAACATATGATTGTTATGTTAGAGGATAGAGGCGTAACGATTCCAATTCATCACTGTTCTAATAGTGCAGGCATCGTGGAACTGCCGGAAGCAAATATGGATCTGGTTCGCGCAGGAATTACCTTATATGGCTTATGGCCTTCCGGGGAAGTGGATAAAACAAAAATTGATATCAAACCGGCACTGTCACTGATTACCCATGTTGCCTATGTGAAAGAGTTAGAAGCTGACCGTGCCATCAGCTACGGCGGTACCTATGTTACTACAGAGAAAAGAAAAATTGCCACAATTCCGGTGGGATATGCGGATGGATACGCCCGTTCTCTCTCTAATAAGGGGGATGTACTGATACACGGCAGGCGTGCACCTATTCGGGGAAGAGTCTGTATGGATCAGTTTATGGTAGACGTGACAGATATCCCGGACGTGAAAAATGGAGATGAAGTCATCCTTATCGGCAGTGCCGGAGAGGAAACCATTACGATGGAGGAAGTGGGAGAAATTTCAGGACGTTTTAATTATGAATTTGTCTGTGACTTAGGCAAACGGATTCCGAGGGTTTTTGTGCACAAAGGAAAAATAGTTGGCACAAAAGATCATTTTTCCGAGTAAGTTGGAATACACCCGGTAAAATTGGCAATACTATCCGTAGATGGAAAATCTATCTGAAATATGGCGGCAGAAAAAACTGCTGCATAGAAAGTGTGGAGTGGAAAGTATATGGTAATTCGACGAGGTGATATTTTTTACGCTGACTTAAGACCGGTGATTGGTTCGGAACAGGGTGGGGTCAGACCTGTCCTTATTATACAAAATGATGTGGGAAACCGGCATAGCCCGACAGTCATCTGTGCGGCAATTACTTCCCAGATGAACAAGGCAAAACTGCCGACTCATGTTGAATTAGATTGCAAAAAATATGATTTGGTAAAGGATTCTGTTGTTTTGTTAGAACAGCTTAGAACCATTGACAAAAAGAGACTGAAAGATAAAGTATGTCACTTGGATCATCAGATTTTGGTGAAAATTGACAAGGCATTGGAAATCAGTCTGGAATTATATACATAAGAGCTAAAATATAAGGGAAAACTTGACGAATATGGTGGAAAATGTTATGATTTCAAATGTTTTAGAATATTAACAGACAGAAGAAAAAAGGAGAGTATTTTATGGACGACGGCGTCAGTCCCACTATGGGCATTCTCGTATTTGTGGTTTTAATATTGTTGGATTTTATTATTTTTGGATTTCTTGCAGCAATGGAGAATCTGAATGAGACAACAGTAGAAAAAATGGCAAAGGAGGGAGATACCAGGGCAGCCCTGCTTTTGAAATATACAGATAAGACAGAGCGATACCGGCATGTGTGCCAGCTGCTCCTTCTGATAGGGCACATGCTGCTTGGCTTTTTTGAGGTACCTTTGTGGAAATCCTGCTTTCTGAAAGAGCCTGTGGAAATTTCCATATTGGCGGATGTGCTGATTTTTGCAGTGCTGATTTTACTTGTATTGATATTCGGTATCTATACACCGGAGAAAGTAGCATCACGAAAACCGGACAACTGGGCATTACGGCTGGTAAAACCGGTACGCGTAGTAGAGATACTTTTTTATCCGGCAATTTTTTTGACAAATGCAGCTTCTAATTTATTGTCTCGAATATTTGGAGTAGATCCGCTGAGTGATACGGATGATGTTACCGAAGAGGAAATTATTTCTATGGTAAAGGAAGTACACGAACAGGGGGTGCTTCTTGCTAGCGAAGCGGAAATGATACATAATATTTTTGAATTTGGAGACAAAGAGGCAAAGGATATTATGACCCACCGGAAAAATTTAGTGGCGATTGATAGCTCCTTAAAATTTGCCGAGGTACTTCCGATATTGACGGAGAATAATTATTCCCGTTTTCCTGTTTATGAGGAAAATATTGATGACATTATCGGTGTGCTCCATATAAAAGAGGCATTGTGTCTTTGCCAGAACCCTGAATTGTTAGACAAACCTATCCGGGAGATTGATGGCTTAATCAGCGAGGTGGATTTTATACCGGAAACCCGTAATATCAATGTATTATTTGCCATGATGCAAAATGCTAAGAGCCATATGACCATTGTTGTGGACGAATATGGACAGACCTCAGGTATTGTCACAATGGAGGATATTTTAGAAGAAATTGTGGGAAATATCGAGGATGAGCATGACGAAGAGCAGCAGATGATTCAGAAAATGCCGGACGGAAGCTTTAAGATGGATGGCATGGCTGAGTTCGAGGATGTATTAGAAGCATTAGGTGTGGAAAAAGAGGATGTAAAAGAGGATGATTTTGAAACCTTAAATGGATTTTTGATTTCACTGATTGATAAAATTCCCAATGATGATGAGGTGTTTTCCACTACAGCATATGGTTATCTGTTTGAGATTCTGTCAGTAGAAAATAAGATGATACGCACAGTCAAGGTGACGAGACTTCCCGAGGAAAGTGATAAAAAAAGTGAGGAAGAAGGAAGAACAGACTTGTCAGAATAAGGAAACGGTGATAAAATAAAGCGTATTTTTGAACGAAAAATAATTTTGGAAAAGAGGAAAATGTTATGTCAGGACATTCAAAATTTGCAAATATTAAACATAAGAAAGAGAAGAATGATGCTGCAAAAGGAAAAATCTTTACTATTATCGGTAGGGAGATTGCAGTGGCAGTAAAAGAGGGTGGCCCGGATCCTTCTAACAACTTTAAATTAGCACAGGTAATTGCAAAGGCAAAATCTAACAACATGCCGAATGATACCATTGAGCGTGGTATCAAAAAAGCAGCTGGAGAGGGCGGCAATGTCAATTATGAATATTGTACATATGAAGGCTATGGTCCAAGCGGAACAGCTATCATTGTAAAATGTTTGACAGACAATAAAAACCGTACTGCTGCAAATGTGAGAAATGCTTTTACAAAAGGTCATGGAAGTATCGGTACGCAGGGTTGCGTGTCCTATATGTTTGACGAGAAGGGACAGATTATTATTGCAAAAGAAGACTGCGAAATGGAAGCAGACGATTTGATGATGATTGCTTTAGATGCCGGTGCAGAGGATTTCTCTGAGGAAGAGGACAGCTTTGAAGTGCTGACCACTCCGGATGATTTTGAAGCAGTCAGAAGTGCGTTAGAAGAACAGAAAGTTCCTATGGCGCAGGCGGAAGTAACGATGATTCCACAGAATTATGTGGAGCTGACTGCGGAAGAAGATTTAACAAACATTAACCGTATTCTTGATTTATTAGATGAGGATGATGATGTTCAGGAAGTTTATCACAACTGGGACGAATAAAGAATACAAATTTTGTGGAGATATCATTTTGGTATCTCCATTTTTTACATGGTAAAGTTCAAAAATCTATGGCATTCTATGGCAAAATGTTATATGATAAAAATATGATAACTAAAAGGGAGGGTTTACGATGAAGAAGATTCTTTTTGCAGCATCAGAGTGTGTACCGTTTATCAAAACAGGAGGGTTAGCAGACGTATGTGGGGCATTGCCTAAGGAATTCGATAAAAAAGAATGGGATGTCAGAGTGGTAATTCCATATTATAGCTGCATCCCGGAAAAATATCGTAACCAGTTTGAATATATCACAAACTTTTATATGGGAACCGGAAGTTATATTCCAAGTAAATATGTCGGAATCTTTAAGTATGTTTTAGATGGAATTACCTATTATTTCATTGACAATCAGGAATACTTTACCTGTGATACTCCTTATGGGGATATTCGTCGTGATATTGAAAAATTCTGCTTCTATGACAAAGCCGTACTTTCTATGTTAAAGCAGGTTGGCTTCCGTCCGGATTTAATACATTGCCATGACTGGGAGACAGGATTGATTCCGGTATACCTGAAAAACGAATTTCAGGCTGATTCCTTTTATTGGGGCATTAAGTCCATTATGACCATTCACAATCTGAAATTCCAGGGTATCTGGGATATTAAGACAATGAAAGGTCTGACAGGATTTTCCTCTTCTTTATTTACACCGGACAAACTGGAATTTATGAAAGATGCAAATATGTTAAAGGGTGGTCTTGTTTATGCGGACTATATCACTACAGTTAGTGACTCCTATGCGCAGGAGATTCAGACAGACTATTATGGAGAGGGATTAAATCCATTGCTTTCCGCAAGACATTTTGATATGCAGGGAATTGTAAATGGTATTGATTATCAGGTTTACAATCCGCAGACAGATGAGAAAATCTACGCTAACTATGGCCCGGAAGATTTCCGTAAGAAGAAATATATGAATAAAGTGAAACTGCAGGAAGAATTAGGACTGGCAGTGGATAAGAAAAAATACATGATAGGTCTGATTTCCCGTCTGACGGATCAAAAAGGATTGGATTTGATTAACTATACCATTGACAGAATTGTTGATAATTATACACAATTAGTTGTCATTGGAACTGGTGATCCGAAGTATGAAAATATGTTCCGGCATTACGCATGGAAGTACGGTGACCGTGTTTCTGCTAACATCTGTTACTCCGATGAATTGGCGCATAAATTATATGCGGCTGCAGACGCGTTCCTAATGCCGTCACGGTTTGAACCCTGTGGACTGACACAGTTGATTTCTTTCCGCTATGGTACGGTTCCAATTGTTCGTGAGACCGGTGGTCTGAAAGATACGGTAAAACCTTTCAATGAATATGAAAATACCGGAGACGGTTTCTCTTTTACAAACTATAACGGAGAGGAAATGCTTGGTATTATCAATTATTCTAAACATATTTTCTTTGACCGGAAGAAACAGTGGAACCAGATGGTTGACCGAGGTATGGCAAATGATTATTCCTGGGGAGCTTCAAAGTGGCGCTACGAGGGATTGTACAATTACCTTCTTGGATATTGTTAATGAATAAATAATGGAATACTGCAAATAATAGAAAATACGCAAAGCGCATTTTCTATTATCAGGAATACCAGAAACAGGATGCAAAGTTTTGCATCCTGTTTTTTTGGGATGTAAAAGCATTGTAAGAGAGTTTTAAGGAGGGCGAAGTATGGCAGAAAATCAAGAGAAAAAAAGTGAGCAGATAAAGGAGTTTGGACAAATAGATTTGAAAAATAATAGAGAGAACAATAAAATCTCTTTATTGACGATTATTGGAGAAATCGAAGGACACGATTGTCTGCCCGCTACTACGAAAACGACGAAATATGAACATGTACTGCCTAAATTAGCGGAAATGGAAGACAATCAGGATACGGAAGGATTACTGTTATTGTTAAATACAGTAGGTGGTGATGTGGAGAGCGGGCTTGCCATTGCAGAAATGATTGCCTCTATTCGAAAACCGACCGTGTCTTTGGTGCTCGGAGGCAGTCATTCCATCGGTGTGCCTTTAGCAGTGTCTACAGATTATTCATTTATTGTGCCGTCGGGAACGATGGTGATACATCCGGTGAGGATGAATGGTACGGTGATTGGCGCGCAGCCTACTTATGATTATTTTAAGCAGATGCAGGACAGAATTTTAAAATTTATCAGCAGTCATTCAAAGGCAAAAGAGGAACGATTAGAAAAGCTGATGATGAATACCGGCATCCTAACGAAGGATTTAGGAACAATTCTGGTGGGAAAGGAAGCTGTGGAGGAAGGACTGATTGATGAAGTCGGAGGAATCTCTCAGGCATTTGACAAACTTCACAGTCTGATTGAAAAATGTAAAAAAGCATAAAAACCAGTTAATGACAATCTGCCTCAAATATGGTATGATAAAACATGTATGTGAAAAAATGTTGTAAGTTCACAAAAGGAGGCAGGTATGTCATTATTACAGGCAATTTTAATGGGAATGATTCAGGGCTTGACGGAATTTCTGCCAGTCAGCAGTTCCGGGCATTTAGCGATATTTAAAATATTATTTGGAGTGGATACGGATACGGGTATTCTTTATGATGTGCTTCTTCATGTAGGTACGTTAGCGGCAATCTGTCTGGTTTATTATAAAGATATCTGGAAAATGATTGTGGAGGGATGCTGCATTATCCGCGATGTGGCGGTGAATGTAGTCTTGTTTTTCAAGAACAAAGCTACATCGGAGAAGAAGCCTTATCGCAGAATTGTAAACAGCAGTTATCGTAAGTTTGTCATGTTAGTCATTGTTTCTACTATTCCGACCGGTATTATCGGTGTGGTGGGAGGTGACGCAGTGGAAATGGCATCAGAAATCCTGATTGTACCGGGTATCTGTCTGATTGTCACAGCGGTGCTGCTTTTTATTGCAGACCACACAAAAGAAGGAGATAAACTGCCGAAAAGTGTTACATATACCAATGCCTTCGGGATAGGCATTGCACAGGGAATTGCAACTTTGCCGGGACTTTCCCGTTCCGGAACCACCATCACGGCATGTCTGCTCAGCGGATTTAATCGTAATTTTGCCGTGAAGTATTCCTTTATTATGTCCATACCGGCCATATTAGGTGCGTTGGTATTACAGTTAAAGGATTTTAGTGAAATTGATGTGACAGGCACGGAGGTGTCTTACTATATCATTGGGATGCTGATTGCGGCAGTGGTAGGATATATTTGTATCAAAACCATGCTTGTGATTGTGCGAAGAAAGAAGTTTACCGGATTTGCGATTTATTGCCTGATAGTGGGAGCTATTTCTATCGGCGGATATTTTTATATGGCATAGGTGAAACAGACCTGACGCAGAAACGGAATTTGGAGGTAATAGCTTGGCAGCAAATAAAAAAAGTACGTCAGCCAGAAAAAGGACAAGTTCTGGCAGAAAGGCAAATACAGGACGTAAGGGAAACAGTAAAAAACAGCAGGAACAGCAGGAAGCATTTACCAGGGAAGTAATTCTCTGGATTGTAGTAGCGGTATCTCTTCTTTTATTTATCAGCAATTTTGGAGTCGGAGGAACGATTGGAAATGCAGTCAGCCGTTTCTTTTTCGGTATTTTCGGATTGATTGCCTATATTTTCCCCATTGTGCTGTTGGTGGGAACTTTTTTTGCAGTATCTAATAAGGGCAACAAGGTGGCAGTGGTAAAAATTATCGCATCCTGTCTCTTTGTAGCGTTTCTTTGTATGATGATTGAACTGGTAACGGATGGCAGTGAGATAAAAACTGCATTTGAAGCCTATCATTACAGCTTTGAAACAAAATTTGGCGGCGGATTGTTAGGGGGTTTCCTTGCGCATCTTCTGTATCCGAATTTTGGTATGCTTGGAGCCTATGTGATTGATATTGTTGTTTTAATCATCTCACTGGTGCTGATTACCGAGCGTTCAGCATTAAAGGGTATGCAAAAAGGTGGAAAAAAAGTATATGAGTCTGCAAAAGTCAGCAAT
Organism: Clostridiales bacterium; assembly: GCA_029006795.1. Lineage (GTDB taxonomy): Bacteria > Bacillota > Clostridia > Lachnospirales > Lachnospiraceae > Roseburia. The sequence continues at coordinate 27,119 of JAQXGQ010000069.1, forward strand.
GAGCGCCACAGAGAAAGGGCGGAGCAGCGAAGGGAAGAACGGGAACTGCGCAGGATGGATCGTAAAGTAGAAGGAGTCGCCATTGATACCCGTATTCTTCCGCAGGAACCACAGAAGCATTCTGAGGAAATCAGTGAAATTTACCCGGATGATGATATGGAATTGCCGGATATAAAGGAAGAAAAACGTGTGACTTTAACTGCCCGTGGCGGCAAAACGCAAGAAAGTGAGATACCGGTATTTTCTGAGAAATTATTAGCTTCCTTTGCAGAACCGGAATTTAGGCAGGAAGAACCGGAAATAGAAGAACCGCAGATAAACAAATCTCAGATAGAAGAACTCCAGATAGAAGAACTCCAGACGGAAGAAATGCAAATGGAAGAACCGCAGATAGAGGAAGTGGCGATGGAAGCAGCATTTGCAGAGGAAGCACAGCGTTTTATGGAGCAGGAGGAAACCGCATATACAGAGGACTTTGCAGAGAATCATGCAGAAGAAGAGGAACTGGGATTACAATATGGCGGATACGATACGGAGGATAGCCCTTCCTTACAGAAGTTTGAAGAGAATCCGGTACATAAAGTGGAAGAAATACCACCGGAACCGCCAAGAGAATACAAGTATCCTCCGCTGGATTTACTGAAGAAAAATGAAAAACAGGTTGGAGATTCTAAAAAGCAACTACAGGAAACTGCCACAAAATTACAGCAGACTTTAAAAAATTTCGGTGTCAATGTTACCATTACCGATATCAGCTGTGGGCCTACTGTTACCCGGTATGAATTACAGCCGGAAATGGGGGTTAAAGTCAGCAAGATTGTGAACCTCTCGGATGATATCAAGTTAAATTTAGCGGCGGCAGATATTCGTATTGAGGCGCCGATACCGGGAAAAGCAGCCATCGGTATTGAAGTTCCGAATAAAGAAAATGTTACGGTATCTTTCCGGGAACTGGTGGAGGCAGAGGAGTTTCAATCCCATGAGTCTAAAATTTCATTCTGTGTAGGAAAGGATATTGCCGGTAAAGTGACAGTGGCAGATATTGCAAAGATGCCGCATCTACTGATTGCCGGGTCTACCGGTTCTGGTAAGTCTGTCTGCATCAATACGATTATTATGAGTATTCTTTATAAGGCAGACCCGAAGAATGTCAAATTAATCATGGTTGACCCGAAGGTAGTAGAGCTTAGTGTATATAATGGTATTCCGCATCTGATGATACCTGTGGTGACAGACCCGAAAAAAGCGGCGGGAGCATTGCATTGGGCAGTGACGGAAATGGACGAACGTTATCAGAAATTTGCGGCAGCAAATGTCCGTGACTTAAAGGGATATAATGCGAAAGTAGAAAGTCTGCCTGATGTAGAAGGTGAGCCAAAGCCAGAAAAAATGCCTCAGATTGTGATTATCGTAGACGAGTTGGCAGATTTAATGATGGTGGCAGCCGGAGAGGTAGAAGAATCAATCTGCCGTCTGGCACAATTAGCGCGTGCGGCGGGAATTCACCTGATTATTGCAACCCAGCGTCCGTCAGTAAATGTAATCACAGGATTAATTAAGGCGAATATGCCAAGCCGTATTGCCTTTGCCGTAACGTCCGGTGTGGATTCACGTACCATTTTAGATATGGTAGGTGCAGAAAAACTCTTAGGAAAAGGAGATATGCTTTTTTATCCCCAGGGAATTCCGAAACCCATTCGTGTGCAGGGCGCATTTGTATCGGATAAAGAGGTTTCTGATGTAGTAAATTACATTAAGGAGCAAAATGGTCAGGTGGCCTACAACACTGCGGTGGAGGAACATATGAACAGCGTGGACACCGGCAGCGGAACAGTAAGTATTGATTCCGGTTCTGGCGGTGGAGACGGAAGAGATCCATACTTTGTGGATGCAGCAAAACTTTTGATTGATAAGGAAAAAGGCTCTATCGGTATGCTGCAGCGGTATTTTAAGGTTGGTTTCAACCGTGCAGCAAGGATTATGGATCAGTTAGAGGAAGCAGGAATTGTTGGACCGGAGGAGGGCACAAAGCCAAGACGCGTGCTTATGTCACCGGAACAATTTGAACAATATGAAGAAGAGTATCTTTAAAACAAGGAGGACATTATGAAAACAGACATTCAAATCGCACAGGAAGCAACAATGGTACACATTCGTGAAGTGGCAGAAAAATTAGACATCCGTGAGGATGAGTTAGAGCTTTATGGAAAGTATAAGGCTAAGCTGTCTGATGAATTAATGAAAAGAGTTGAAAATGAGCCGGATGGAAAATTGATTTTAGTAACCGCTATCAATCCTACACCTGCAGGGGAAGGGAAAACAACCACTAGCGTAGGATTAGGAGAGGCATTCGGTAAATTAGGGAAAAAAGCTGTTATTGCACTGCGTGAGCCGTCCTTAGGTCCTTGCTTTGGTATTAAGGGTGGAGCTGCAGGCGGTGGTTATGCCCAGGTAGTACCGATGGAGGATTTGAACCTTCATTTT
>JAQXGQ010000070.1 GCA_029006795.1 Clostridiales bacterium
AGACAATTTCCTTTACAAAAGAGGGAGATGACTGGCAGTATGATGGAGACCGTTCTCTGGATATGGATGAGGATGCTATTGAAACTATGTTGAGCAAAGCAGTAGGTGTGACGGCAGAAGAGACGGTGACAGACTATGAAAATCTCGATGATTTTGGACTGGAGACTCCTTCTAATACCATTATTTTTACCACAGAAAAGGGAGAAACCACGCTTTACATCGGAAATCAGAATGAAATAACGAGTCAGTATTATCTGAAAAAAGGAGACGATGCCACCATTTATCTGGTAGGCTCGGCTGTGGCAACGGGCTTTAATAAGACGGTAGAAGAATTGACGGCAGAGGAGGATACTGAGACAGAAGAGATAACTGAGACAGAAACAGCTATGGAATAGATAGAAAATGAAAATACCGATTTTCAGGAAGAAAACTGAAAGTCGGTATTTTTTTTGGGAAACATTTTGTTCTTGATATGATAATGAGGATTGTTTCCGGAATAAGGAAAAATTTAAGTAGCAGAGAGGAAAAAAGACTTTATGGAAACGGGCAGAGGTAATACAAAACAAAAAATTATAGAAGAATCCATGAAATTGTTTTCCGTCAATGGATTTCACGCTGTGTCGGTTCGGGCGATAGCGGATGCAGTGGGGGTTAGAAACAGTGCTTTGTATAAGCATTTTAACCGTTTTACTTATATCACCTGAATACAGATGCAGACGAGAGGCTGCGAAAATTGTTTGAACAGCGCGTGGAAAACTTCTGGGAGAGCTATTTTATATGATATAGGAAATGGAAAAGTTGTTATTAACCGGTTCTAAATTAAAATTGACTGCCGTGATTGTTGCTAAAAAAGGATTCGAGTGGGCAGGTGAAATTTAAGGATTCTCTTCGTCAGAAGACGAATCCTTTTTTAGTAGTTTGTAAATAAATGAGTATGCCCACAGCAGAACAGGGATAATGACAGTGGCATAGATAGATGCCATCATCAGATTCATAAAATTATCACTGGAAGAGAGAGCACAAACGAGAGTAGAAATATAAAGTCCAATTAAAATAATAGCGCCAATAAGGGCGAGTATTTGTTTTACTTTTTTCATAGAAATCATTCCTTTCACAGAATTCTTATTTTCCATTATATCCTAATGGAAATGATATGAAACGTCAATCGTTTGCTAATATTTAAATTGGTATTCACATTACAAAAAAATATTTTGAAAAACAGTACAATCTCTGATATAATATTATGAGCATTCATTTGCGACTAAAATTTACATGGAAATCGAGGAAAATAATTATGGCATTATTAGAACAGTGGCAGGCAGTTGCCTATAATGAGAAAGCAAATAAGGGAGAATTACAGAGGTTTTGGCAGAGATACTTCCTTTTAGAGAAGGGGGTTTATGAGAAATTGTTGACAAACCCGGATGAAAAAGTAGAGGGTACAGTGAAAGAACTCGCTGAGAAATATGAATTATCTGTTATGGAAATGACAGGATTCTTAGATGGCATCAATGACAGTCTCATAGAGCCGAATCCGATTGACACGATGGAGGAGGATACAAAGGTAAGCCTTGCTTTTGATAAAGAAAAATTATACAAAAACATGGTAGATGCGAAGGCTGACTGGTTGTATGAGTTACCTCAGTGGGACGAGATTTTTGACAAAGAGACAAAGAGAAAACTTTACTTAGAGCAGAAGAAATCTGGTACTGTTGTTGTCGGCAAAAAAGTAGGACGTAACGATCCATGTCCTTGTGGAAGTGGCAAAAAATATAAACATTGCTGCGGAAAATAAAGAGAATCTGTTTGAAAACACTTTACAGATTGAAAAAATGGTATTAAAATCATAAAAAGAATAAAAAATCGTTGACGAGAAGAGTAAACCGTGAAATAACCCAGAGAGGGATGCCTCATAAGAGTGCTGAAAGCATCCTGTTAGGAAGCGGCAGAAGACCACCTCGGAGAGACCCTAATCCGGTCCGGTGATACCGTTATCATCAAACATGAGATTTTCCTGATGCAGATAGAAACAGAATGCGATGTTGTTTCTAATGCCTTATATGGGAAAATGAATCCGGGTGGAACCACGGTAAATGTTTATCGTCCCTGACAGAGTAGAGATATTCTGTCAGGGATTTTTTTTCATAGGAAAGACCTTGTTGAATTAATGTATGAAAGCATTTACCTTTCCTATGAAACAAAGCGCTTTGTGCAGAATATCCATGAAAGGAGAAAAGAAGATGGAAAAATGGAAACAAACGTTAGAAAAACTGTCAGAGACGGTGACCGTTACAAAATTAGATGGAATTTTAATCGTCACTATTGGCACCCTTGCCGGCATAATTTTTGGAATGCTCTGTTCTCCGAGAAAGAATGCGAAATACGGGTGTAACAATGGAAATACCATGATTCACAACTGGGGTGAAGAAATGGAAGAGGATGCAGACGAAGAGGATGATGTAGTTTCTTTTCGATAGGCAGTAATATAAAACGATTCATGATAGAAAGGAAGAATAAAAAATGAAAATCACATTAAAAGATGGTTCCGTAAAGGAATATGGAGAAGCAAAATCTGTTTATGAAATTGCAAAGGATATTAGCGAGGGACTTGCAAGAGTGGCATGTGCCGGAGAAGTAAACGGAAAGATTGTAGATTTACGTACTGAGTTGAACGAGGACTGTGAATTAAATATTGTAACTGCAAATGACCCGGAGGGCTTAAAAGTTATCCGTCACACTGCGTCCCATGTGTTAGCACAGGCGGTAAAACGCTTATTCCCGGATGCAAAGATGACCATCGGACCGGCAATTGAAGATGGTTTCTATTATGACTTTGAGGCAGAGCCGTTTTCCAGAGAAGATTTAGACAACTTAGAGGCTGAGATGAAAAAAATCATCAAGGAAGGTCATGAGTTGAAGCGCTTTACCCTTCCGAGAGAAGAGGCAATCAAGTTCATGCAGGAGAGAAATGAGCCGTTTAAAGTAGAGCTTATTGAGGATTTGCCGGAAGGCTCTGAGATTTCTTTCTATGACCAGGGTGAATTTGTAGACCTCTGTGCCGGTCCACATCTGATGACAACAAAAGGAATTAAGGCATTTAAGCTGACATCCTCTTCTATGGCATACTGGAGAGGTGATTCTGAAAAGGCACGTCTTCAGAGAATTTACGGTACAGCTTATAATAAAAAAGAAGATTTAGCGGCACACTTAGAGCGCATGGAGGATGCAAAGCGCCGTGACCATAATAAACTTGGACGTGAAATGGGATTGTTTACCACAGTGGATGTTATCGGACAGGGACTTCCTCTTTTCACACCAAAGGGAACAAAAATGATTATGAAACTCCAGAGATGGATTGAGGATTTAGAGGATAACGAGTGGGGCTATGTCCGTACCAGAACACCGCTTATGGCTAAGAGTGACCTCTACAAGATTTCCGGACACTGGGATCATTACAAGGATGGTATGTTTGTATTAGGAGATGAGGAAGTGGATAAAGAAGTATTTGCACTTCGTCCGATGACCTGTCCATTCCAGTATTATGTATACAAAAACAGTCAGAAATCTTACCGCGACCTGCCTTATAGAATGAGTGAGACATCTACTCTGTTCCGATGTGAGGATTCGGGAGAGATGCACGGATTGACCCGTGTACGTCAGTTTACCATTTCAGAGGGACATTTAGTGATCCGTCCTGACCAGGCAGAGGAAGAGTTAAAGAGTTGCTTTGACCTTGCTTACTATGTATTAAAAACCTTAGGATTAGAGGAGGATGTGACGTATCGTCTTTCTAAATGGGACCCTGAGAATAAGAAAAAATACCTCGGGGATGACGACTACTGGAACAGAACACAGGAAGCACTCCGCGAAGTATTAAAAGAAAAAGGTGTGGATTTTGTAGAAGCTTACGGAGAAGCTGCTTTCTATGGACCGAAGATTGATATTCAGGCAAAGAATGTTTATGGGAAAGAAGATACCATGATTACCATTCAGTTAGACTGTGCGATTGCAGAAAACTTTGATATGTATTATATCGACCAGAACGGAGATAAGGTTCGCCCATATATTATTCATAGAACTTCTATGGGATGTTACGAGAGAACTCTTGCTTGGCTGATTGAGAAATATGCCGGTAAATTCCCGACCTGGCTTTGCCCGGAACAGGTGCGTGTGCTTCCGATTTCTGATAAATACGAGGCATATGCAAACGAAGTGTTAAAAGAACTTAAAGCAAATGGGGTCGATGCAACTGTTGACAATCGCTCCGAGAAGATTGGCTTTAAGATTCGTGAGGCAAGACTTGACAAACTTCCTTATATGTTAGTGGTAGGTCAGCAGGAAGAGGCAGACCATACCGTATCTGTAAGAAGTCGTTTTGCAGGAGACGAGGGTGTAAAACCGTTAGCGCAGTTTATTGATGATATCTGTAAAGAAATCCGTACGAAAGAAATCAGAAAGGAACTGCCCCAGGAGGAAAAATAATTTTTTTGAAATAAATTTTTCCAGAACATCCTCCACTTTCCTCCACCGAAGAAAAATAATCTGCTTTTCCGGTGACATAATAATAGAAGTATCCGCATCTGCATGAGTGCGGATGCTGTAAACATGTGGAACAAAATGCGTAATGTACACCGGAAAGGAGATATGATATGACGAATTTGGATTGTACTGTCACAAATTGTGTATACAATGATGAAAAATGTTGCTGTAAGGGCGATATCGAGGTGAAGGGAGAAAGTGCGAGAAAGACAGAGGAGACCTGTTGCGGGAGCTTCGTAGAACGGAAAGCTGGACAGGAGAAAAGTGCTGCAGGACAGCCTACAAAGGGCATCGATGTATCCTGTGAAGCCTGCAAATGCGAGTTTAACGAGGATTATAAATGCAGTGCAAAGCATATCGGTATTGCAGGAAAGAATGCCTGCAGTTGTAGCGAGACTGAGTGTGCAAGTTTCTGTTTCCGCGAATAATTGAAAGGGTAAAACGAGAGGGTGTCGTATTGCGGCATCCTTTTGTTTTCCATAAGGTAATACCATCCGTTTACAGAAAATTTACTTGTAATTCAAACAGCCCGGACGTATAATGCGAGTAGAAAAGGTCACAATGATAAAGGCACATGGAGGTTCCTATGAGGAAAAAATCACATATTTCTCTTGCAAAGTACATGGTAGACAGCTTAGGTGACGAAGAATTAAAAAAACACAAATTATCTTTCTATATCGGAAGCATTCTTCCCGATATTAAACCCTCGTTTCTCTATAAGAGACATGAGATAACAGGAACATTTCCTTCTATAAAGAAGCATATTATACGTCTTTCAGAAGGAGAGAAGACAGTGGAGAAGAAGGGAAGAAAATACTATATGGATTTGGGGCAGATTAGCCACTATCTGGCAGATTATTTCACGTTTCCGCATAATACCATATACCCGGGTGGGCTGAAAGAACATTGTTCTTATGAGGAAAAATTAAAAAACGACCTTCGCAGCTATATCAAAAGCGGAGAGGCTGGGAAACTGACGGATGCCTTTAAAAATAAACAGGAGACACACTTTCATAGTGCGGAGGCACTGTGCAGATATATACAGGATGCCCATAAAGATTACCTTACAAAAAAACATGATGTAGAAGATGATATTCGACACATTGTGTCAGTAAACCACAAAGCGTTGATGGGAATGTTAGAGGTTTTAGCGGAAAAAAGGGCGGAATGGTTTTTGAAACACTCTTAATGTCGAAAAATGGTGAGAGGTGACATGCTGTTTTATTTGCTTTTTGCCCGATAAGGGAGTAATATGTAGATATAGAAAATATTTTCTAAAAAACACTTCTTCTCAAAGAAGAAGCTGGCAACTAAGGAGGCTTCGTATGGAGAGAATGAGACAGCTGCAGAGAAAAATTGAGTCCGTTAGATTAGAATTGGACGAAGCACTTTTACAACGGGACAAATTTGATAGCTATTATCAAAAAAGTACGGAACTGGATAAACTGATAGAAGAGTACTTAGAGAGAAAAGAAAAAGTTAATATATGATGGCTTGTTATGCCGGAAAAGAGGTTTGCTGCGCAGACCTCTTTTTTTTTGTGTTTCTATTGCTTTTTCCTTAAAAATAGTTTAAGATAGACATAAAAGTGGAGAAAAGTGGTGGGAAATGGTTCAAAGTGGTGGACAAATCCCAACCTGGTGGAGCAATTCGTGATTTGAATGACTGGCTCCATGAAAAGGCAGGTGTTTGTGTTATGTTCATGGGAGAATACAATCACACAGTGGACCCCAAAGGCAGGCTGATAGTCCCATCCAAGTTCAGAGAGCAGTTAGGAAATGAATTTGTAGTGACAAAGGGATTAGATGGATGCTTATTTGTGTATACCAATGAAGAATGGCACAATATGGAAGAAAAATTCCGCAGCATTTCCATGACCTCCAAAGATGCAAGAAAATTTTCAAGATTTTTCTTCGCAGGCGCAGCAGCGGTAGAGTTAGACAAGCAGGGGAGAATCCTCCTTCCGCCGATATTAAGAGAATATGCGTCTTTACAAAAAGATGTGGTGTTAGTCGGAGTCCTAAGCCGGGTGGAAATCTGGGACAAGGACAGATGGCTTGAAAATACCTATGATGAAGATGAGATGGATGACATCGCAGAGCATATGGCAGAGCTTGGCTTTAGTATTTAAAGGAGAAAGACGTGGAGTTTAAACATTATTCCGTTTTATTAGGAGAGACCATTGAACAACTGAATATCAAACCGGACGGAATTTATGTGGACGGAACTCTTGGTGGAGCCGGGCATTCCCGTGAGGTGGCAAAGCGTTTGTCGAAACAGGGCAGACTCATTGGAATTGACCAGGATGCAGATGCCATAAAAGCAGCCAGCGAGCGTCTGTCAGAGTATAAAGAACAGGTTACCATCATTCGCAGCAATTATGCGAATATGAAAGAAGAACTGTATGCCATCGGTGTGACGGGGGTGGACGGTATCCTGCTTGACTTGGGAGTTTCTTCCTTTCAACTAGATACACCGGAACGAGGATTTACCTACCGTGATCCGGAAGCTCCGTTAGATATGCGTATGGATGACAGGACAACGCAGACGGCGAAGGATATTGTAAACGGTTACAGTGAGATGGAACTGTACCGGATTATCAGAGACTACGGAGAAGATAAATTCGCCAAAAATATTGCGAAACATATCGTGATGGAGCGGGCAAAAAAACCAATAGAGACAGCAGGAGAACTGACAGATATTATCAGGGCATCTATTCCCATGAAGGTTCAGGCGACCGGAGGACATCCGGCAAAGAGAACCTTTCAGGCAATTCGGATTGAGTTGAACCGGGAATTAGAGGTATTGCAGGATACCTTAGATGACATGATAGATTTGTTGAATCCGGGAGGAAGACTTTGTATCATTACATTCCATTCCTTAGAAGACCGGATTGTAAAAGTGAATTTCAAAAAAAATGAAAACCCATGTACCTGCCCGAGTGATTTCCCAGTATGTGTATGTGGAAAGGTTTCAAAGGGAAAAGTTATTACCAGAAAACCGATTTTACCCTCAGAGAAAGAGTTAGAGGAGAACTCACGATCTAAGAGTGCAAAATTAAGAGTGTTTGAAAGATGTTAAATGTGTTTAAAACGTTATAAAATGTTAGGAAAAGAGGAAGTATTATGAAAAATCAGACAGCGGGAACGGACAGAACAACAGAAAATCATTATTATGTGGACGGAAATACCGTCCGCAGAATGGAAACTGCCCCGGACTATAGAAGAAAGTATAAAGAGCGTATTGAAAGAGAAAAAGAAGAAGAACTGCGGAGAAAGAAACGGATAGCAAGACGCAATCAGGAACGTGCATTGCGCATGAGCAGAAGTTATGTAGTATTTCTTACAATGGCAGTGATTGTCTTTGGTGTTTTTGCAGGAACTTATATTAAAATACAGTCAGATGTTACGGCACGGATGAATCAGATTGCAAGTTTAGAAAGCCAGATTGCAGATTTGAAGGCTGATAATGATGAGGCATTTAAGCGTATCAGCAATTCCGTTGATTTAGACAGTGTCAGAAATACGGCAATGAACGAGTTAGGAATGTTCTACGCAAAGGAATCACAGATTATTTATTATTCCGTCGGGGATGATGATTACATGAATCAGTTTGGTGAAATCCCGGGTAAGTAGGAAGTACAGGAGTAATTCATGGCAACAAGAAAGAGAAGAAGAAAACCGTGGGTAAAATTCCCAAAGCGCATGCAGAAAAAACTGATTGTGATGTTTGGATGTATTGCGCTTTTATTGATTGGTCTCATTGGCAGGCTGATGTATATTGAGCATACCAGTGGTGAAAAATACGAGAAAATTGTACTTTCCCAACAGGAATATGACAGTCAGACGATTCCTTATCAGAGAGGAGATATTGTAGATTCGAAAGGAACGGTACTTGCTACCAGTATCGCTGTTTACAATGTGGTTTTAGATTGTTATGTTATGACCAGCAACGAAGAATACATTACCCCTACCATTGAGGCATTATCAAAATGTTTCCCGGATATCAATAGTGATGATCTTTATGGTTACGCTAGGGACAGTAAGGACAGCCGTTATATTGTACTAAAGAAAAAAGCATCCTACGAAGAAATCCAGCCGTTTGTGGAGCTACAGGAGGCGGTGGATGAAAAAGGGAAAAAGATAAATCCCAATATCAAGGGTGTATGGTTTGAAAAAGAGTATGAAAGACAATATCCTTATGGGGCATTAGCAAGCTCTGTAGTTGGCTTTACTACTTCTGGAAATTTAGGTATCAACGGGTTAGAACAGCACTATGATGATGTCTTAAATGGTGTAAACGGAAGGGAATATGGTTATCTGAATAATGATAACAATTTTGAAAAGACCATCAAGGCTGCGAAAAACGGAAATACGCTAGTAACAACCTTAGATGCGAATATTCAGTCCATTGTGGAAAAAAAAATTGCAGAATTTAATGAGGCATACGCCGGTAATTTCAGAGAAGGCGATGGTGGCGCAACCAATATCGGTGTGTTGATTATGAATCCCAATAACGGGGATGTGCTTGCTATGGCAAATTATCCGAATTATGACGCATCGAATCCAAGAGATTTGTCGGCATATTATACCGAAGAGGAATTAGCGGCAATGGATGATGATGTAAAATTAGATGCCTTAAATAAATTGTGGCAAAATTTCTGTGTTACGCATACCTATGAACCGGGTTCAACGGCAAAACCGTTTACGGTAGCGGTAGGACTTGAGACGGGGACGATATCAACCGGAGATACCTTTTATTGTGACGGATATGAAGAAATTGGCGGACATACCATTCATTGTGTCAACCGGAACGGGCATGATATGGAGACACTAGAACAAACGTTGATGAACTCCTGCAACGATGCCCTGATGCAGATGTCTTATAAGATTGGAAAAGAAAATTTTGCCAAGTATCAGCAGATATTTGGTTTTGGACAGAGAACTAATATAGATTTGCCGGGAGAGGCGAGAACCGATACCCTCATATATAACGTAAATGACATGGGACCGGTAGACTTAGCGACAAATGCTTTTGGGCAGAACTTCAACACGACCATGATACAGTTAGGCAGTGCTTATTGCTCGTTAATTAACGGCGGCTATCTTTATCAGCCGAGAGTGGTAAAACGTATTACGGACGAAAATGGCAACGTGATAGAGGATATTGCTCCTACACTTTTGCGGGAGACGGTTTCAAAATCTACTTGTGATACCTTGAAACAGTATATGTATTCTACTGTGACCGGGGGAACAGGTGCTACGGCGAAAGTGGATGGCTACTCTATGGGTGGAAAAACCGGAACTGCTCAGAAGGCAGGACGTGACGGTGTCAACTATCTGGTTTCTTTTATCGGATTTGCTCCGGTGGAAGATCCGCAGTTAATGATTTACTGCGTAGTGGATGAACCCAATGTGGAAGAACAGTATCACAGCACGTTTGCACAGAATATTGTCCGGGAAATATTAGAGGAAGTGCTTCCCTATATGAACATTTACCGTGACGAAGAAACGACAGGTATTCATGCAGGTTGGGATATCAAAGGAGAGGAGGCAGGAGAGACTGCTGCTAGTGATATTGCCAATACACCTGTTGAGGAAGGTCTTGATGTGCCGGATACGACAGACGATTTGCCGGAAAACAATGAGGACGGTGCAGTCACAGATAATATTGATCCGGGACCGGATGGAACCGGAGATGACGACGGAAACACGGGAGAAGTGCCGAATGCAGATGATGCTGGAAACACGGGAGAAGTGCCGAATGCAGATGATGCCGGAAACACGGGAGAAGTGCCGAATGCAGATGATGCCGGAAACACGGGAGAAGTGCCGAATGCAGATGATGCCGGGAACACGGGAGATGATTCTGCAGAAGGAGCAGTAGAATAAATGTATAATCTCACAAAAGTTAGAATAAAATGTTATGAAAACTTTTGTGGGGTTTTTTTATGCAGCATGAATTTCCGTTCTATAGGAACAAGACATATAACCGAAAAAAAATTATGGTAATGTTGCTTGTGATATTTTTTGTAGTCATGTTTCTCATTGGCAGACTGGTATATCTGATGGTGTTTTGCTCCGAATATTATGGTCAGAAGGCAGAAAATTTGCATGAGAGAGAAAGGGATATCAAAGCAGCCAGAGGGAAAATCATTGATGCCACAGGAACGGTGCTTGCTACCAATAAATCTGTCTGTACCATATCTGTAATCCATAGTCAGATAGATAATCAGGAGGCGGTTATTAATGTATTGGTGAAGGAATTGGGGCTGTCAGAGGAGACAGTACGCAAACGCGTAGAAAAAGTCAGTTCCATTGAGCGGATAAAAACGAATGTGGACAAAGAGACCGGAGACCGCATCCGTTCATATGGACTTTCCGGCATTAAAGTGGATGAGGATTATAAAAGATATTATCCCTACGATACTCTTGCCTCGAAGGTTTTAGGATTTACAGGTGGCGATAATCAAGGAATTTTGGGATTAGAAGTAAAATATGATGAGTATCTGCAGGGCACCAGCGGAAAAATTCTGACTTTGACAGATGCCAGAGGAATAGAAATTGAGAATGCCGGAGAAACCCGGCTAGAGCCGGTTAACGGTTACAACCTGTATGTTTCCTTAGACCATAATATTCAAGAGTATTGTGAACAGGCGGCGGAAAAAGCATATCTAAAAAAAGAAGCAGATTATGTTTCTGTCATTGTTATGAACCCGAAAAATGGAGAATTGTTAGCAATGGTCAATTATCCTGAATTTAATCTCAATGACCCATTTACTTTAAATGATGAGCTGACAGAGGAGGTGACGGCGGAGGAAAAGCAAAACCTGTTAAATCAGATGTGGAGAAACCAGTGTATCAGTGATACCTATGAACCGGGCTCTACCTTTAAAATTATCACTGCAACAGCTGCACTAGAGGAAGGTGTAGTATCCCTAACAGATAATTTCTATTGCCCGGGGTATAAAATGGTGGAGGATAGAAGAATCCGCTGCGCAAAGACTACGGGGCATGGGGCAGAAACCTTTGAAACCGGAATTATGAATTCCTGCAACCCGGTGTTTATCGAGCTTGGAGAACGGTTAGGGGTGGACAATTTTTATAAATATTTTAAACAGTTTGGATTGTTGTCAAAGACTAATGTAGATTTGCCGGGAGAAGCGGCAACAATTATGCACAAAAAGGAAAATATAGGGCCGGTGGAGTTAGCAACCATCTCTTTCGGACAGTCCTTCCAGATTACGCCCATACAGTTGGTGACTACAGTTTCTTCTATTATAAATGGTGGAAAACGTATCGCTCCTCATTTTGGGGTGGAAGTGCGGGATGAAGAGGGAAATCTGGTAGAAACCTTAGATTATCAGACTACAGATGGTATTTGCATGGAGGAAACGTCTGAGACCATGCGCTATCTTTTAGAGCGGGTTGTTTCTGATGGAGGTGGACAGAAAGCAAAAATAGAGGGATACAAAATCGGAGGAAAGACGGCTACCTCCCAGACTTTGCCGAGAAGTGAACATAAATATATTTCATCCTTTTTGGGATTTGCACCGGCAGATGACCCGGAGGTATTGGTACTCTTTATAATCAATAATCCTAAGGGAGTTTATTATGGAGGGCAGATTGCAGCGCCTATGGTGAAAGAAATTATGGAAAACATTTTGCCTTACCTTGATAAATCATAAAAAATAACGTATACTAGAGAAATTAGAAAAAGTACATGAGGTGTTTTGAGTATGACATATGAAATTGTAATTCCGGTAATTATATCATTTGCAATCAGTGCAGTATTAGGTCCGATTGTCATTCCCTTTTTGCGGAGATTAAAGGTGGGGCAGACGGAGCGCAAAGAGCTAGAATCTCATTTAAAGAAAAACGGGACTCCTACGATGGGAGGTATTATGATTTTAGCCGCCATCGTGGTTACTTCCATATTTTATGTGAAAGATTACCCTAAGATTGTTCCGATTCTGTTTATGACAGTTGGCTTTGGTGTTATTGGCTTTTTAGATGATTATTTAAAGGTTGTGTTGCGCCGTTCGGACGGTCTGTTAGCATGGCAGAAGATGATTTTGCAGGTGATTGTCACTGCAGTTTTTGCGGTATATATGGTCTGCTATTCGGGTGTTTCTCTGACAATGCTGATACCGTTTTCCGGTGGCAAATATTTAGATATTGGGTGGATGGCAGTTCCGGTATTGTTTATTGCTGTGGTAGGAACGGTTAATGGAACGAATTTTACCGATGGACTAGATGGTCTTGCCTCTAGTGTTACCATCATGGTGGCAACCTTCTTTTCAGTGGTGGCAGTGGGAAGCAATGCGGGAATTTCCCCGATTACCTGTGCTGTGGTGGGAGCTTTATTAGGATTTTTATTGTTTAATGTATATCCGGCTAGCGTGTTTATGGGAGATACCGGCTCCTTAGCGTTAGGAGGCTTTGTGGTTTCTACGGCTTATATGCTGCAGATGCCGTTGTTCATCCCGATTGTGGGATTGATTTATCTTGTGGAAGTGCTTTCTGTTATCATTCAGGTGACATATTTTAAAAAGACCGGTGGAAAGCGTATTTTCCGTATGGCACCAATTCATCATCACTTTGAATTAGGCGGATGGTCAGAAACAAGAGTGGTGGCAGTATTTTCTATTACCACAGCCATTCTTTGTATGTTAGCGCTGTTAGCAATTTAAAAAATGGCTGCAGGATTTTCAGGCAGAAAATGATAGGAAGGATATGAGTTATAACATGGGCGAAAATGTTAAAATGGATTTAACCGATAAGATAAATTTAGCGGGGAAAAAAGTTCTGGTGGTGGGCTCCGGCATCAGTGGCGTGGCAGCTACAGAATTGTTGAAGAAAAAAGGTATCGAAGTCATTTTGTTCGATGGAAATAAAGAGTTAGATGTCGAGGCGTTAAAGAAAAAGGCTCCGGTATTTTCTGATGTGGATATTGTTCTTGGGGAATTAAGTGACAAAGAGTTAGAGAAAGTAGATTTAGTGGTTTTAAGTCCCGGGGTTCCAACGGATCTTCCTATGGTGGAGGCAATGCGGGCAAAAAATATTCCTATCTGGGGGGAAATTGAACTGGCCTATTACTTTGCAAAAGGAGTGGTAGTTGCCATTACGGGTACGAATGGAAAAACTACCACTACTGCCTTGACCGGTGAAATTATGGCAAATTATTTCAAGGATGTGAAAGTGGTGGGAAATATCGGAATCCCTTATACTTCGGTGGCTGCCGATACGACAGAAGAGACTGTGACGGTGGCTGAGATCAGCAGCTTTCAGTTAGAGACAATCCATGAATTTCATCCAAAAGTTTCGGCGATTTTAAACATTACACCGGATCATCTGAATCGTCATCATACGATGGAGTGTTATATTAATACGAAGGAAAGCATTACAAAAAATCAGAGACAGGATGAAGTATGTGTTTTAAATTATGAGGATGAGGTACTTCGCAGTTTCGGTTCTAAGTTAAACTGCCGTCCGCTGTTTTTTAGCAGTACCAGGAAATTAGAGCAGGGGCTTTATTTAGAAGAGGAAAGTATCTATTATACGGATGGTACTAAGACGGAAAAGGTGATAGATGTCAATGAGCTAAATATTCTTGGAACCCACAATTATGAGAATGTTATGGCGGCAGTGGGCATGGCACTTACAATGGGCGTTCCGATGGAAAAAATCAGGGAAACCTTAAAGGTCTTTCAGGCAGTAGAACACCGGATTGAGTATGTGACGGAGATAAACGGAGTACGCTTTTATAACGACTCTAAGGGAACAAATCCAGATGCTGCTATCAAGGGAATCAAGGCAATGAACCGTCCGACGTATCTTATTGGCGGTGGTTACGACAAGCAGTCGGAATACGATGAGTGGATTGAGAGTTTTGATGGCAAGGTAAAAAAATTAGTGCTGATTGGACAGACCAGAGAAAAAATTGCAGAATGTGCCGGAAAGCATGGATTTTCGGATGTAGTACTCTGCGACAGCTTAGAAGAAGCTATCGATGTGTGCTATCAGAATGCAGTGAGCGGGGATGCGGTACTATTATCTCCGGCGTGCGCAAGCTGGGGAATGTTTAAGAATTATGAAGAGCGTGGACGAATTTTCAAAGAATATGTCAGAGGTCTGCAGTGATTTAATATAATGGAAGATGCGTAAAGCGTGTGTTCTGTTATATGTATAGAAATGACTGGAAATGAGGTTGTCAAGTGGCAAAGAAACCGGAAAGAGAGAAAAAGGAAAAGACAATTCGATATTTTGACTACAGTCTGCTGTTCCTGATTATTTTCCTGCTTTGTTTTGGATTGATTATGTTGTACAGCACCAGTTCCTATTATGGGTCTACCCGATTTGATGATGCAGCTTATTATGTGCGCCGTCAGATGTATGCAAGTGCATTGGGGTTAGCTGCAATGATTGTAGTTTCCAGAATTCCTTACAGAATCTGGATGCAGTTTTCCACCCTTGCGTATCTAGGAGCACTCGGGCTTTGTACGGCAGTTATTTTTGTGGGAACAGAGGCAAAGGGACAGGCGAGATGGCTGAAAATTGGACCGATACAGTTTCAGCCCTCGGAGTTGGCGAAAATTGGTGTTATTATATTTCTTGCTACCGTTATTTATAAGACGCCGAAAAAGATGGGAGAATTTAAAAGTCTGGTAAAAATTGTGTTCATTGTAATGCCAGTAGTAGGTGTGGTTGCATATAATAACCTAAGTACAGCGATTATTATTTTGGGAATTGCGGTCTGTATGCTTTTTGTGGCAAGCCCGAAATACTCTCATTTTATTCTGATGGCAGCTGCGGTGGGTGTGGTAGGTGTTGTTTTCATTGTGATAGCTCCTTACCGTGCAGAACGTATTCAGATATGGTTAAATCCCGAGAAATATGAAAAGGGATACCAGACTCTTCAGGGGCTGTATGCCATTGGTTCCGGTGGACTGTTTGGAAAAGGCTTAGGAGAGAGCATGCAGAAATTGGGATTTATTCCCGAGGCGCAGAATGACATGATTTTTTCTGTTATCTGTGAAGAGTTAGGATTATTTGGAGCCGTATGTCTTATTCTTTTATATCTGCTGATTATCTGGCGTCTGGTAGTGATTGCCAACAATGCGGCAGATTTATACGGATCCTTGATTGTGGTGGGGATTTTGGCACATATTGCCATCCAGGTACTGCTCAATATAGCAGTTGTAACTAATACCATACCAAACACCGGGGTTTCCCTTCCATTTGTCAGTTATGGAGGAACTTCCATTTCTATTCTGCTTGCAGAGATGGGGCTGGCGCTTTCCGTGTCCCGTGGAATTAAATTAGAGGTTACCTGATTATGATTAGAGAACAAAGAAGAAGAAAAAAACGCAGAAAAATCGGTCTTATGATATTTCTGGTGTTGTTACTGCTCATTGCCATTGGAATATTTGTGGTCATCAATGTGTTTACGGTAGAACATGTGGTGGTAGAAGGAAATGAACTTTATTCCTCCGAACAAATTCAGAATATGGTGCTTGATGATGAATATTCATGGAATTCTTTGTATGTAGATTTGAAATATCGGTTTGTGGATGTGGGAGATGTTCCCTTTGTGGACACGATGGAAGTTTCTTTAGATGATCCGCATACAGTACGGATTTCTGTATATGAAAAAGGAATTTTAGGCAGTTTTTATATTGATACATTAGGGCAGTATGCTTATTTTGATAAGGATGGGTTTGTGGTGGAAACTTCCTCAGAAGTGATAGAGGGTGTGCCTAAGATTACAGGGATTACATGTGATTCTGTGGTGCTATATGAAAAACTTCCGTTAGAGGATGATGAGATATTAAGCCGTCTGCTGGCATTGACGCAGATGTTGAAAAAATATGACCTTTCCCCGGAAACAATTCATTACGATAGTGACGCGAAACCGGTGCTGACTTATGGCAGCATTGAGGTTATCATAGGTTCGGATGATTATTTGGCACAGAAAGTAGTACGTTTATCAGCCATTTTGCCACAACTTTCGGGATTGTCAGGAACACTACATTTAGATACCTGGACGCCGGATACGACAGATATTGTTTTTGACAGGTCAGATTTGTAAAAAAAATTAAAAAATCAGTTGATTAATTGAAAGAAAAATTATATTATAGTGTATATGAGTTTGTAAATGGGGAATTAGGCTATAAGACTATTCCGCAAAGAGGGATATCCGATTTTGGGATAGGACTTACATAGATACAGTCCGCAGAATGGGTGCGGATTCTGATGAAATATAGGGAGAGAATGAAGGAGCAACTACCTTGCTGGAAATTATGACAACAGAAGTAGATACCAGTGCAAAGATTATCGTCATCGGTGTAGGAGGAGCTGGTAATAATGCTGTAAATAGAATGATTGATGAGAATATTGGTGGAGTAGAGTTTATCGGAGTCAATACCGATAAGCAGGCTTTGACACTTTGTAAAGCGCCGACATTGATACAGATTGGTGAGAAGCTTACCAAAGGGCTTGGTGCAGGAGCACAGCCGGAGATTGGCGAGAAGGCCGCAGAGGAAAGTATGGAAGAGCTTTCTGCTGCCGTAAAGGGTGCGGACATGGTATTCGTTACCTGCGGTATGGGTGGCGGTACCGGTACAGGTGCGGCACCGGTTGTTGCTAAGATTGCGAAGGAGCAGGGCATTCTGACCGTTGGCGTTGTTACGAAACCGTTCAAATTTGAAGCAAAACAGCGTATGTTAAATGCACTTTCCGGTATTGAGCGCTTAAAGGACAGTGTAGATACGCTGATTGTGATTCCAAACGATAAATTGCTTGAGATTGTAGACAGAAGGACAACTATGCCGGATGCCTTAAAGAAAGCAGATGAAGTATTACAGCAGGCAGTACAGGGTATCACAGACCTGATTAATGTACCTGCATTGATTAACTTAGACTTTGCCGATGTATGTACCGTTATGAAAGATAAGGGTATGGCGCATATTGGTATCGGCTCTGCAAAGGGTGATGATAAGGCAATTGAGGCAGTGAAGTTAGCAGTTGCAAGCCCTCTGCTTGAGACTACCATCAATGGTGCATCCCATGTTATCATCAACATTTCCGGTGATATTTCCTTGATGGATGCGAATGATGCAGCAAGCTATGTACAGGATTTGGCAGGAGAAAGTGCGAATATTATCTTTGGTGCAAAATATGATGAAACCATGACAGATGAGGCAATTATCACTGTTATTGCAACAGGACTTGAGAATGGCGGAGCAGCACAGCCTGGTAAGATTATGCCGAAGATGCAGTATCAGAATGCAGCGACAGTGACAAGACCGGTAGGAACAGGTTCCACTTTGAACAGACCGACATCTACGGCAGGGACAGGTTTTGGCACTATGGGACAGTCACAGCAGAAGACGCAGACCCCAAGCTTTTCCGGTATTCAGAAACCGCGTCAGCCGGAGAGTTCTGTACAGCAGGTGGATATTAAGATTCCGGACTTCTTAAAAAATTCCAGAAAATAACAGAAAATCTCAAGATTTTCTTATAAAGTAAAAAGAAGCAGTAAACCAGAAGAAGGTTGCTGCTTTTTTTGTTGAAATATAGAAATGAATTTCCGGTTTTCTGTTCCCGATTTTGACAAAATAAGGACGAGAGAGCAGTTATAATGGCAGATAACGAACGGAAAAGGGGTGAGAAAAATTTATGTGTTCTACGCAGACGTGTTTCTTTTGCAAAACTTATGTATGGACTATGCTGCAGTTATGGGTAGCAACCTCTTGCTGAAACGGAGAAAAAGGGGAATACGGCTATTTGTTGTATCATTGCTATGCTCTGTGGCGGGGCTGATTCTGGTATTGCTTGTAAAAAATCCACTGTGGTACCAGCTTTTAGCGCATTTTCTACTGAATACAGGAATGGTGTTGGGCTGTTTTGGTATTGGTTCAAAGAAGCAGTTTCTGGAAAACTGGATGGTTACTTATTTTGCGGTGATATTGCTTGGCGGTGGAATGGAATGGCTGCAAGAACAACAGGTTTTATCCAGATATCACTTTATGCAGATACTGATTGCTGTAACTGCATTATTCTGCGCAGCTGCATATCTGGTGCAGTTCCGTTCTTTTGGAAGCAATATTTTTCCGGGAGGCATAAAAAAAGGAGAAAGGCAGATGAAACTTCGCGCATATTACGATAGTGGAAATCAGCTGAGAGATCCTTACACCGGAAAAGCTGTCAGTATTTTGAGCTTTGAGAAGGCAGGAAAATTTCTTGAGGCAGATAAAGACAGTATTCGTCTGGTACCGTATCGTTCATTAGGAGAGCAGAATGGACTGCTCCGTGTCACGGATGTGGAGATACTTGAAATTATGCTGGGCAGCCGCCGGATTGCTATAAAAAATGCAGCTATCGGGGTGGCAGAGGAAGGACTTTTAGAGGGAAAAGATTATGATTTGATTTTACATGCAGCATTGCTTGACGGCGAAGAAAGACAAAAGTAGGGAAAAAGAAAATAAAAGCAGGTGATTAGACATGTACATAAAATTTAGGATGCCGGGAAGAGAAAAGGGAAACTTTTGGAAGGAAATGAGGGGTTTTTCCCTTGCAAGGCTTTTTTTTCGGGAAAAAGATGAGATTCATTATATTGGGGGAGCAGAGGTTTTACCTCCACCATTAGAGAGTGAAGAAGAGGCTCTTTGTATAGAGTTATTAGGTGGGAAAAATGGAGTAGCCGAGGGAATGGACTTAGGAAAAAAAGAAAACGAGGCAAGAGAAAGAGCCAGAAAACGGTTGATTGAGCATAATTTAAGACTGGTGGTGTATATCGCAAAAAAATTTGATAATACAGGTGTGGGAGTGGAAGATTTAATTTCCATTGGAACCATCGGTCTGATAAAGGCAATTAATACTTTTAATCCCAATAAAAATATAAAATTAGCTACCTATGCTTCCCGTTGTATTGAAAACGAAATACTGATGTATTTGCGCAGAAATAATAAGACAAAGCTGGAGGTTTCTATTGATGAGCCTTTAAATGTAGACTGGGATGGTAATGAGTTGCTGCTTTCCGACATTCTAGGCACAGATGAGGATGTTATTTACCGGGATATAGAGACAGATGTGGAACACAGACTGTTAAAAGGAGCCATTGAAAAACTATCCGGCAGGGAGCGGATGATTATTGAACTGCGTTTCGGATTAAATTCACTAGATGGGGAGGAAAAGACCCAGAAGGAAGTGGCAGATATGCTCGGAATCTCTCAATCCTACATTTCTAGATTAGAGAAAAAGATTATGGTTCGCTTGAAACGGGAAATCGTGCGTTTAGAGTAAATGGATGTTCCTGATAGGCTGATGAGTTGCAAAAATATATTGTTTCTTGTATTTTTGCTTACATTTCCATACTTTTGTTCATTTTGCGTAAAAATATTGTAAAAACAGTCGAAAAATAGTATAATTATACCATAAAAGTAAGACTGTACATTTACAAGAAATGTAACGGACAGAATGGAGGGGACACCTTATGGTATTAGAATTTTTAGGGGCTGCACATGAAGTGACGGGGAGTTGCCATTTCCTGTCTTTTGGAGAAAAGCACATTTTAGTGGACTGTGGAATGGAGCAGGGAGCTGATTTGTATGTCAATCAGGAAATACCGGTGAATGCGTCGGATATCGACTATGTGTTTATCACACATGCACATATCGACCATTCCGGATTACTTCCGTTATTGTACAATCACGGTTTTCGTGGACAGATATTTTCTACGGTGGCAACCAATCAGCTGTGTGAAATTATGTTAAAAGATAGTGCGCACATCCAGATGTTTGAGGCAGAATGGAAGAACAGGAAAGCAAAGAGAGCAGGACTGCCGGAAGTAGTACCTCTTTATGATATGAATGATGCTATGAGCGTGTTAGGACACTTTGTTCCCTGCGAATATCAGCATATCATACAGGTGTGCGAGGGACTTAAGGTGCGGTTTGTGGATGCAGGGCATTTGTTAGGTTCTTCCAGCATTGAGATGTGGATACAGGAAGAGGGAGAAAAAGAACTTAAAATTGTATTTTCCGGTGATATTGGACCGGGCAACCGTCCGCTGATAAAGGATCCGGAGTACATCAAAGAAGCAGATTATGTGGTCATGGAGTCCACCTACGGTGACAGGAAACATGCCACACCGCCTGATTTTGCAGTCAGTCTTGCTGATGTATTAAAAGATACGTTTATCCGGGGAGGAAATTTAGTCATACCGGCATTTTCTGTGGGACGTACCCAGGAGATGTTGTATTTTATCCGTCGTATAAAGATGGAGCATCTTTTACCGGAATTTGAAAATTTTGAGGTATATGTGGATAGTCCTTTGGCAGTGGAGGCTACCAGTATCTTTAATAAAAATGTGGAGGACTGTTTTGATGACGAGGCGCTAGAACTGGTGCGGCAAGGAATCAATCCCATTGGTTTCCCGGGGCTTCGGATGGCGATTACCAGTGATGAATCAAAGATGATAAACTTTGATGATAAGCCGAAGGTTATCATTTCTGCTTCCGGTATGTGTGAGGCAGGACGTATCAGACATCATTTAAAACACAATCTCTGGAGGCAGGATTCCACCATATTGTTTGTGGGATTTCAGGTGCCGGGAACATTAGGACATTCGCTTTTGAACGGAGCAAAGGAAGTAAAACTCTTTGGAGAGGCAATTGATGTCAGAGCGAGAATTGAGAATCTTCCGGGTATCAGCGGCCATGCAGATGTAGATCAGTTGACAAAATGGGCAGCGGCATTTGAAACAAAGCCGAAAAAGGTGTTTGTGGTGCATGGAGATGATAAGGTGACAGAGCAGTTTGCAAATCACCTTCATCAGGAATTAGGTTATGATACCTACGCACCATTTAGCGGGGATACCTTTGATTTAGCTACCGGCATGTGTATTAAGGAAGGTTCAAGACAGCTGGTAGAGAAGAAAAAGGAGAAACAGAACAATCGTGTTTCCAACAATGTATTTGCGCGACTTCTTGCTGCAGGACAGCGGCTGCTTACGGTTATTAATAAATGTGAGGGAATGCCAAATAAGGAACTGGCTCGTTTCGCAGACCAGATTACTGCACTTTGCAATAAGTGGGAACGCTAAAAAATTAGAGAGACAAATAATGCCGGATGGATTTTAAAGCTGATTTTTCCAGTCGGCTGACCTGTGCCTGGGAAATATGGATTTCCTCGGCGACCTCCATCTGGGTCTTTCCCTCGAAGAAGCGGAGCTTTAGGATATAGTTTTCCCTTTCATTCAAGTGCTCAAGGGCATCGTTAAGAGAGACCTGTTCAATCCAGTTGTCTTCAAGGTTCTTTTTATCGCTAATTTGATCCATCACATAGAGGGTGTCTCCTCCGTCGGTGTAAACCGGATCATAGAGACTGATGGGGCTTTGGATGGCGTCTAGGGCAAAGACGATGTCCTCCTTTGAAAGACCGGCTTCTTTGGCGATTTCTTCTAAGGTAGGCTCTTTTGTGGAAGTGCGGGAAAGAATTTCTTTTGCGTGGATTGCCTTGTATGCAGTATCACGCAGGGAACGGCTGACGCGGATAGAGTTATTGTCTCTCAGATAACGCCTGATTTCGCCGATAATCATGGGAACAGCATAAGTAGAAAATTTTACCCCCATAGTGGGATCAAAATTATCAATGGATTTTATCAGACCGATGCAGCCAATCTGGAACAGATCATCTACGTTTTCGTGATTGCCGGAAAAACGTTTGATAACGCTTAGCACAAGGCGCAGGTTTCCCTTGATGTAGGTTTCTCTGGCTTCTAAATCACCTTGCTTGATGCGGACAAAAAGTGATTCCTTTTCTTCTTCCTTTAAGATGGGGAGTTTAGCGGTATTGACACCACAGATTTCAACTTTATATGAAGCCATAATAATAACCTCCGGGATTTTTATGATGATAAAAGGATGCTTCAAATTTTGAAATTTTATTCAGAAAGTAACTTTTTTTTATGAGAAAATAATGGTAAGATATTATAAAAAGGTATTGGAGCAGTGACTATGAAAGATTTAATTGATGAGAGAAATGAACGGGAAAGAATTAGTAAAAGTATTATAAAATATTGGAATGTCAATTATGTTCCGGTACAGCCTAAAGCCGAGACAATGCCGGAAGAAGCGCCGGAAAAGGAAATATTAGAAATGGAAGAACAAAGGACAGAAGAAGATTTCAATGAGACAACAGGTTCTTATTCCGGAGCTTACGGAAGAAAAGAGGTAGAGGATGAAGTGACTAAGGGGCAGATTGATAAGATACTCCATGAGAAGTCTGAGACTCTTCGTCAGATTATTGATGAGAATAAGTGTTAGAGGAACTCAAGAAAATTTTTTACATATGATAAGATAAGGATAGAAAACAGGGGGTATCTATGTCAGAGATAGTTCTGCGTAAATACCACGGTCTAGGAAATGACTATCTTATCTATGACCCTATTATCAATAAGACAAAGCTGCAGGAGCGGTTTGTGAAACAGCTTTGTAAGAGAAATATTGGTGTGGGGGCAGATGGGGTGCTCTATGGACCATTGATAGAAGAAAATAAAATAAAGGTACGAATTTTTAATCCGGATGGAAGTGAAGCAGAGAAAAGCGGCAACGGCATTCGGATTTTTTCAAGATACCTAAAAGATGCGGGTTATGTGAAAGAGGACACTTTTGAACTATTTACTAATGCCGGAAAGACGCAGGTGACATTTTTAGACGAAACGGGAAACCGGATGCGTGTAGATATGGGCTATGCGGAATTTAATGCAAAAAAGATACCGGTGGTAGGGTTCGGAGAAAAAATTATGAATGAGGCTGTATTTTTTTGCGACAATTTTTATAATGCCACCTGCGTGTCTATGGGGAATCCAAACTGTGTAATTATGTTAGAAGAAGTTAATTCTAAAAAGGCCATGCAGTTAGGCCCCTATGTGGAAAATTCTAAGTACTTTCCTAACCGCATTAATATGCAGTTGTGCCGGATTATTGACAGAAATAACATACAGATTGAGATTTATGAGCGAGGAGCGGGGTATACTTATGCTTCCGGTACAGGGGCATGTGCGGCAGCGGCAGCATCCCATCGCCTTGGATTTGTGGATGATAGGGTGATGGTGCATATGAAAGGGGGAGAGCTGCTTATTGAATTTGCAGAGGATGACCGTATTTTTATGACGGGAC
>JAQXGQ010000071.1 GCA_029006795.1 Clostridiales bacterium
AATGCGGGAAAAACCCTGTTTGAGCTTTATGACTTGACCGGAAAGGAAAAATATCGCAAAGCCATTGACTTGGTTTACAGCCAGATTGAACAGATGCCTCGGACAAAAGAAGGAAATTTCTGGCACAAAAACATTTATCCAAACCAGGTCTGGTTAGATGGTCTTTATATGTGCCAACCTTTTTATATGGAATATGAGACCAGATTTAACAATAAGAAAAATTATGACGATATTTTCAACCAGTTTTTCAATGTGGTAAAGAATATGCGTGACCCGAAGACCGGACTTTATTATCATGCGTATGACTCCTCAAGAGAGATGTTCTGGTGTGACAAGGTGACAGGTCTAAGCCAGAATTTCTGGTTAAGAGCACTAGGCTGGTATTCTATGGCGTTGCTTGATACCTTAGATAAAGCAGACCCCTCTGTTGGTGAGCCATATGAAAAAATGAAACAGATTTTTGTGGAATTGATGGATGCCATGCTCAAATACCAGGATAAGAGTGGTATGTGGTATCAGGTAGTTAATGTGGGCGGCATGGAGCGCAACTACTTAGAGACTAGCGGAAGTTCCATTATGGCATATGCACTATTGAAGGGAGTACGTCTTGGCTTTTTGCCGGAAAACTATAGAGAATACGGTATCAAAGCATTTCATGGTATCTGCGAGAAATATCTGTCTGAGGATGAAAAGGGAGAACTGCACTTAGATGGTATTTGTCTCGTGGCAGGACTTGGTGGAAAGGATATGCGTTCCGGTACGTTCGATTATTATATGTCCGAGCCGGTGGTGAAGGATGATGCAAAGGGCGTAGGACCATTCCTGTTAGCTTATACCGAGATGAAGAGATTAGAAAAATAATGGATTAAAAAGGGAGCCATCGGCTCCCTTTTTAATTGTCCACCAGTGTCAAACTAGAGATATCCGGGTGAATGGTCATGGAATAGTTGGTATAGTATACCACAAATCCCGGAGCACTTCCGTTTGGTTTTTTTACATTTTTTTTCTGGAGATAATCAATCTCAATCTTGTCGTTTTCCCTGCCTTTCGAATAGTAGGCAGCCAGCTTTGCGGCTTCTTCAAAGACGCGGTCAGGCAGCTCCTCGTTGTTGGATTTTACAATGACGTGGGAGCCTGGCATTCCCTTTGCATGGAACCACCAGTCATTTCCGGTGGCGAATTTAAAGGTCAATTCATCGTTCTGATAATTATTTTTTCCCACGTACATATGGTAGCCATCGGAAGAGAGGTAGTGGAAAGGTTTGCTCTTTACTTTCGCTTTTTTTCCGGTATGTTTTCGCTTAATGTAGCCAAACTCCGTCAATTCTTCTTTAATCTGTACCAAATCATCCTCTGTCAATGCGATGTCAAGGGAGGTAGCAATACTTTCTAAGTGTTCGATTTCCATGCGGGTTTCCGTAATTAAGTCCGTCAGGGCTTCGTAGGTACGTTTTAGCTTGTTATATTTATCAAAATACTTCTGGGCATTTGCTTTGGCATCTAAAGTCGGGTCTAAAGGAATGGTAATCATTTCGTTGGTGTAATAGTTAAGTGCCTCTAATTGTTTTGCCCCCTCGGAAAGTCCGTAACCGTAGGTGTGGATTAATTCACCGTAAACCTTATATTTATCACGTTTTTCTGTGTCCCTTAGCTGTTTCTCCTGTAGCTGGTATTTTTTACGGTTACGGTCAAGCGCCGTGGAAACGATTTTTCGCAAATCCACAGATTTTTGACGGATACGGGTATAGACATTTTTAGACGCATAGTAGCGTTCTAATACTTCGGAGATAGAAGCGTATTCTGTCATAGTATAAATTTCTGTCTGTCCCTCCTCTGACTGACAGATTGGAGCGGCAGTGTTGTTTATATATTCGGACAGCTGAAAGCAGGAAAACTCCACCGGCTCGTTGCCCTTCGTGACAATATTCGGACAGTAGTTGTGATTTTTTACATCCTCCATCAGCCAGAGAAAATTATTGTAAAGATGCTTTTTGCAGTCTTCGTCAAGGGAATCCACAGCCATATCGCCGTCGATGGAAGCACGGTAGCAGATTTCATTGGCGATGACAGGACTGATTCCGGTAAAGGAGGTATAAATTGCCTTAGCAATGGAAAGGGGTTTTTGCATTACGGTTTCCATGAAAGCGGTCTCTGTCACTTCCAATGGATTTAATTTATCTTCCTGAGTGGCAGGAATACAGTAATCACGCCCAGGCAGTACTTCCCGGACAGAACTCATCATGGATGAAACATGTTTGATGCTGTCGATAATCATTCCGTTTGAATTACAGAAAATAATATTGCTGTGTTTTCCCATCAGCTCCACTACCAGTGTTTTGGTACACAAATCCCCCAACTCGTCTAAGTGCTCAATTTCAAAATGGATGATACGTTCCATATGAGGCTGGTAAATCTTTGTGATACGACCGTTGGCAATATGCTTCCGCAGTACCATGCAGAAATTCGGCGCTGTTAAAGGGCTTGGTTTATTGTTGCCTGTCAGATATAGAAAAGGCAGGGAAGCGCTTGCAGACATTGCAAGGCGGTATTGTCCCTGTGCTCCCTTTATGGTAAAAAGCAGCTCGTCATTTTCGGGCTGGGCGATTTTGCTGATTTTTGCGTTTAAAATCGTATTATTTAACTCGTAAACGAGATTGGAGATAACAAGTCCGTCAAAAGCCATAATAAAAAACTCCCTTCACTTTAAAACATGATTCAGAAGAAAAAGCCTGAATAGATACCATTATAGAAGATTTTTTACGGAAAAACAATAAGGCAAAAATAATACTTTACAATTTGAAAATTAGATTGTAGATTATAATGTGTGAAAGAAAAGTTAGGAAAAACTAACATATAACAGAAAGGCAAGGTTATTATGGCAAAAGAATTATTAAAACGAAGTGAAGTAAAGGAAGAATATACCTGGAATTTAAAAGATATGTTTGTCTCCGATGAAGCGTGGAAAAAGGAACTGGAAAATATCATGGCAATTGTAGATGATTTAGCACAGTTTGAAGGAAAGGTTACAGCTTCCGCAGCAAATTTATTAAAGGTCTTAGAGTTGAATGCTAAGGCGGGAGAAAAATTTGAACTGGCAGCCAGTTATGCAGAACGATTGTATGATGAAGACCAGAAAAATACGGTACATCAGGCAATGGATCAGAAAATATATGCTATGGATGCAGAAATCAACAGTAAGACAGCTTTTATCGTGCCTGAAATTCTAGCAATGGGTGAAGAAACATTAGAGCAGTATTTTAAAGAACTACCGGAATTAGAGCTATACCGTAAACAGATTGATGAAATAGAACGCCAAAAAGAGCATACCTTATCTGCCGAGATGGAAAAACTCATTGCAATGACAGGGGAGATGCAGGCATTGCCGGGACAGGTTTATTCCATTATGAACAATGCAGATTTTGTTTTTCCGGAAATTAAAGATGAAAATGGAGATAATGTGCGGATTTCCCACGGTAATTTTGTGCCTTTATTAGAATCTGCAGACCGCAGGGTCAGAAAAGATACCTTTACCGGATTTTATCAGGTGTATCAACAGTATGCCAATACATTGGCGGCATTTTATAATGGTCAGGTGAAACAGCAAATTTTTACAGCATCTGCAAGAAAATACCCCTCTACCTTAGAGGCGGCAGTGGATGCAAATAATGTACCATCCTCTGTTTACCATAATCTTGTGGACACTGTAAATAAAAATATGGATAAAATGTACCGATATGTAAGACTGCGTAAGAAATGTTTAGGTGTGGACGAACTTCATATGTATGATATCTACACACCGATGATTGCCGATGCAGCGAGAAAAATCTCCTTTGAGGAAGCGAAAGAGACGGTTCTTAAGGCATTAGCTCCTTTAGGAGAGGATTATGTTGCAAAGGTAAAAGAGGGATTTGAAAACCGTTGGATAGACGTTTATGAGAACGAGGGAAAAAGGAGCGGCGCTTATTCCGCAGGGGTATTTGGAGTGCACCCCTATGTATTGTTAAACCACAATGATACATTAGATAATATGTTTACCTTAGCCCATGAGATGGGGCATGCAATGCACTCTTATTACTCTAATTCCACACAGCCCTATATCTATTCCCAGTACAAAATTTTTGTTGCAGAGGTGGCATCCACCTGTAACGAAGTTCTTCTGATGGAATATTTACTTAAAAATACGACAGATAAAAAAGAGCGTGCTTACCTGTTAAACCACTATTTAGACAGTTTTAAAGGCACTGTTTACCGTCAGACTATGTTTGCGGAATTTGAGATGCGCACGAACCGCATGGTAGAACAGGGAGAAAGCCTTACATCGGAAAACTTATGTGCACTTTACCATGAGTTAAACAGCACTTACTATGGACCAGATATGGTGTCTGATGACGAAATTGCCTATGAATGGGCGAGAATCCCGCATTTTTATTACAATTTCTATGTGTACCAGTATGCAACCGGCTTTTCTTCTGCAGTAGCACTTGCCCACGGAATTTTAAAAGAGGGCGCACCGGCAGTAGAACGTTATAAGAAATTCTTATCCGGCGGATGTTCCGAATCTCCGGTAGACTTACTGAAAATCGCAGGTGTAAATTTAGAGACACCCGCACCGATTCAGGAGGCATTAGATGTATTTGGTAATATTTTAGAAGAGATGGAGAAATTGCTAGAAAAATAAGTTGAAAATTTAATTTAATATTCTCTTAAGAATTGTTTGACAAGAATATGGTTATTGAAGTAAAATAAAAAAAACAATTTTTAGGAGGAAATGTTTATGAAGTTAATCAAAAAAATGTCCTGCATGTTTTTAGCACTGTTGATGGTAATTACTGTTCTTGCAGTACCGACACCGGCAGCTGCTGCAGAGAGGGGCGGAGTACCGACTAAGGTTCGTATTTATCCTGGCAGTTATGACAACAATGCCATCGAGTTTAATTATGTGAATTCGGGAGACCAGATTAAGAACATTAAGAGCAGCAGTAACAATTTGATTGCAAAGCAGACTTATCAGCGCGAGGAATCGGAAGCATACTCAGATGATTCTACATCTAGTAATTATGCACAGATTGGATTATATGCCAAAAAAGAAGGTAAATACAAAGTAAAGTTTGATATTTACAGTAAAGATGGTACAGTAAAGCGCAGTTCTCACACAGTAACCGTGTTTGCAAAATCTGATGCTGCTGTGAAATCTATCACTTTAGATGGAAAAGATATCCGGGACGCTAATAATAGTTCTGCATTTACTACAAAGAAAAGTGCTAAATTATCCGTTAAAATGTCAAGTGGATATACTCTGAAAAAGATTACAATCCGTACCTATGACAAAGATGGAAAATCAGTAGAAAAAGTAGTAAAAAACAATAAAAAGATCACATTTGGTCAGTATGGATATTCATATTCTCACAATTACCAGAGTGAGTATTCACCGGAATATTATTATGGATACTGGTACAAGTATTTGAATGCACCGACTTACATTGAGATTACTTACAAGGATAAATGGACAAAAGAGGAAGATATGGTAACTTATTCTGTAACACGTTTATCACTGTAATCATCTAATTTAGAAGAAAAATTGATAAAGCAAGTCGATAGATATGAAGTAGTATCTATCGGCTTGTTTTTTTGATAGACAGATATCTTGTGAATAGGACAAACTGAATATCTTTGTAAAAATCCGGGCATAATATATTTATTGTAATAAGAAAATGAGGATTGTCATTATGAAAAAAATAGATGTATTAATTGACGCCCCGGAGAAAGCAGTAAAACTCTGCAAGATATTAAGCAGTCACAGCAGTGCCTTTGATTTAGCTAAAGGCAGCTATACCGTAGATGGTAAGTCTATTTTAGGAATCTATACGATGGATTTATCAACACCGTTGACGCTGACTATTTATGATGAGCAGGATTTTGCCGAAGAAGAAATCAGGGAATTTGTGGTGTGACGCAGGCAGGGAGCATATGCTCCCTTTTTTAAAAACTGTCTTGTCACATGTATAGATAAGTGTTATACTAATTGTCAGTTACATGTAAAATTTAGGTAAAGGGCGCACAAACAAATTAGCAAAAAGGTCGAGGGAAAATGACAAAACAAGAAGAAATCAAACAGTTAAAACAGGAAAAGACTGTACTGTTGCCGGAAGCATTGGCAGATTGTCCTATTCATGAGTACATGAAGGCAGAAGAAAAAACGTTGACAAAGATGCTTGCGTTAGGAGAGAAATGAGGCTGTTATGAAAAATTGTTATTATGATGTAGTAATTGCCGGATGTGGAGTGGCAGGGCTTTACACCGCATTAAAACTGCCGAGAGACAAAAAAATACTGATGCTCTCTAAGGAAGATTTAGAAAGCTGTGATTCCATGTTAGCACAGGGCGGTATTTGTGTGCTTTTAGATGAAGAGGATTACGAGGCATATTTTGAAGATACCATGCGTGCCGGACATTATGAGAACCGTAAGGAGAGCGTAGATATTATGATACGTTCCAGCCGTGATATTATCAATGATTTACTGCGGCTTGGTGTGAGATTTGCAAAAAAACCGGATGCTACGCTTGATTATACGAAAGAGGGGGCACATTCAAAACCGAGGATTTGCTATCATAAGGATATCACCGGAAAAGAAATTACTACCACATTGCTTTCTCATGTAAAAAAATTAACCAATGTTACCATAATGGAATACACTACCATGACAGATGTCTTGGTGACAGAGGAAAAGTGCACCGGAATGATTGCGAAAACCAGGGATGGAGAAACATTACATATCCATGCAAAAGACACCGTCATGGCAACCGGAGGCATTGGAGGGCTTTACCATCATTCTACCAATTTCCCATGTCTGACAGGGGATGCCTGCCGGATTGCGGAGAAACATGGTGTTGAGTTAGAGCATATGGATTATGTCCAGATACATCCCACCTGCCTTTACAGCAAAAAGCCCGGAAGGAGTTTCCTGATTTCCGAATCCGCAAGGGGCGAGGGAGCTATCCTGCTCAATCATAAGGGGGAGCGTTTTGTCAATGAACTGCTGCCGCGGGATGTAGTGACGCAGGCAATCTTAGAGGAAATGAAAAAAGAAGGATGTGAACATGAGTGGATTTCCTTTGAAAATGTACCAAAGAAAACCATTCTAAATCATTTCCCGAATATCTATGAGAAATGCTTAGAAGAAGGCTATGATTTATTAAAAGAACCGGCACCGGTGGTTCCGGCACAGCATTATTTCATGGGCGGTGTACATGTGGATTCAGATTCCTTGACTACTATGCCGCATCTTTACGCCGTAGGAGAAACCAGTTGTAACGGCGTCCACGGAAAGAATCGTCTTGCCAGCAACAGCCTTTTGGAAAGTCTGGTGTTTGCAAAACGTGCTGCCAATAGAATTACAATGACACAGAAAGGAAAAGAACAATATGAATCCAATTACCATGCAGCTTGTTGCTGATAAATATATCCGTCTTGCCTTAGAGGAGGACATTCACAGTGAGGACGTATCTACCAATGCGGTAATGCCGGAATATAAAAAGGGTGAGGTACAGTTAATTTGTAAGGAGGACGGTATTATTGCAGGATTGCCTGTTTTTGAACGGGTATTTAAGCTGTTAGACGAGAATACCGTGGTTACATTTCAGGAAAAAGACGGCAAGGTTGTCTGCGATGGAGATGCCGTTGAGAAGGGACAGCTCCTTGCGGTTGTGACAGGAGATATCCGTGTTTTATTATCGGGAGAACGTACTGCATTAAACTATTTACAGCGGTTAAGCGGAATTGCTACCTATACCCACAGTGTATCGGAACTGTTAGCGGGCACAAAAACCAAGCTGCTTGATACCAGAAAAACCACGCCTTGTATGCGTATTTTTGAAAAATATGCGGTAAAAGTAGGCGGTGGACACAACCACAGATACAATCTGTCTGACGGTGTACTGTTAAAGGATAATCATATTGACGCAGCAGGCGGTGTAAAGGAAGCAGTCCTTGCCGCAAAGGAATATGCCCCCTTTGTTCGTAAAATCGAAGTGGAAACGGAAAATCTTGACATGGTAAAGGAAGCAGTAGAGGCGGGAGCTGACATCATCATGCTTGATAATATGACACCGGAGGTGATGGCGGAGGCAATCCGTATCATTGACGGACGAGCAGAGACAGAGTGCTCTGGCAATATCACAAAAGAAAATATTAAAACCATTACCGAATTAGGGGTTGACTATGTTTCTAGTGGGGCGTTGACCCATTCTGCACCCATTTTAGATATCAGTCTAAAGCATTTAAAAGTATTAGAGTAAGAATTTTGCAATATTAGTTTAAAAAAATTGAGAAAGGAGTTTGCCATGGAAAAGGAAATGACAGGAATAGACAGAAGAAAAATGCTTTTGTCCATGATACGGGAGACAGATGTTCCCGTATCTGGCACCTCCTTAGGAAAGAAAACGGGTGTCAGCAGACAGGTGGTAGTGCAGGACATCGCATTGCTTCGAACCGAAGGTTATCCCATCATTTCCACAGCCAGAGGATATATCATAGACGAACCGAAAGAGGTATGCAGACTTTTTAAAGTTTATCATACCAACGAGCAGGTGGAAGACGAACTTACCACTATCGTGGATTTAGGTGGCAGTGTGGTAAATGTGATGGTAAATCATCGTGTCTATGGCAAATTAGATGCACCGTTAAATATCAAAAACCGCAGGGACGTAGCGAAGTTTGTCAACGATTTAGAAACCGGAAAATCCACACCTCTGTTAAATGTGACATCGGGATATCATTTCCATAAGATTAGTGCAGAAACAGAGGAAATTTTAGATGAAATCGAGGTGGCACTGCGGGAAAAAAATTATCTGGCAGAGCTTTTGCCTTATGAAATGACAGAATAATTGACAGATACTCTTTTTTTCAGTAAAATCTTAAGGAAATCTTAAAAAGAAAACGAAAGAGGAGTAGTGTAAAAAATGATAGTGATAAAAACACCAGATATCTATCTCAAAGAATGGTATCATAAAAAAGAAACAGCAGTAAAAACCGCTTTTTTTGCTGCTGTTATTTTTGGTCTTATGACACATCTGTATCAGTTTACCAACAAATTATACAATTATGACGAACTAGCAAATACTCCCGGAGGAAACGGTGCAAGTGTAGAGCAGGGAAGATGGTTTTTAAAGTGGATGGGAGATGTGCTCCTAAAACACTTTGGAGGAGTCTATTCCCTGCCACTTTTAAACGGAGTGCTTTCGTTATTGCTTCTTGCTGTATCGGCAGCCCTGATTGTGGAGATGTTTCGGGTAGACAACTGGGTTTTAGCTGCATTTATCGGCGGCTTTGTTGTAGTATTTCCCTCTATTGTCTGCATGTTTTTTTATATGTTTACGGCTGTTTTTTATGCGGTGGGCATTTTGTTCAGTGTTTTAGCAGCATACCTTGTGGTGCGTTATCCAAAGAGCCTGCCGGCTCATCTTGCAGCAGTGTTCCTTTTAGCCTGTTCTCTTGGTGTGTATCAGGCATATTTCCCCAATACCGTTTGTCTTCTGGTAATCTCTGTTATCTTATTAGCAGCATTTAAAGAAGAGAAAAAAACATGGAAGGAAATCATTTTTACAGCATTGCGTTATGTTGGTTTCCTTGCGGTAGGAATGATACTTTATTTTCTTATCAATTCAGCAGTATTAAACTATTATGGGATTGATATGATAAATTACCAGGGCGGCTCAAGCATGGGACGGATTACCATACCACAGTTGTTGTCTGCCATAAAACGAAGTTATCACGACTTTTTGGCTTTAGGTTATGATAATGTATTGGTGTTAAATGCCACCGGATTAATCCGTAAATGTTATAGAGCGGTGATGGTATTATTTGGAATCAGTGCTCTGTCCTTACTTTACTTTGAAAAAGGGGAATGGCTCAAAAAGATATTGATGCTGGCGGGATTTTTAGTACTTCCTGTTTCCATGTTCCTTGTTTATATCATGGCACCGGATGCCCAGACATACACATTGATGGGATACGCAGTGGTATACCTTTTGATTTTCTTTGCGGTTTGGACGGACTATTTTTGCCGCAAGGTTTCGTGTAAAGAATTGATAAAAACCGGATTTCAGTGGATTTCAGAGTTGATTTCACTGGTACTTTTAGTGACTTATATCTGGTATGGCAATGGTTGTTACATGTCCTTAGAGTATACCAAAAACCATGATATGTCTTATTTTCAGACGATGGTGACGCAGATTAAATGTGTGGAAGGATATGAGGATACTCTTCCGGTAGCATTTGTAGGAAATGTCATTGATGATGCTACAAACAATCAGGGAAGTCTGATGGGGCCGGTATTTGCCATTAACGGAAAGGCAGAATCTAATGTAAATATGTTTTCGAGAGTTCATATCATTACCCAGTATTTAGGATTTGCACCTACAATCTGCGGTTATGAAGAAACAAAAGCATGTATGGAATTAGAGGAAGTAAAAAATATGCCAAGCTACCCGGATGACGGTTCGATTCGGGTTGTGAACGGCATTGTTGTCGTAAAATTCTCTGACTATGAATAAAACGGAGTTCTAAAAGATGATGAAGCAAGAGTACAAGACAAAAAGAAAACAGATCATTTTAGCTGCAGTAATACTGTTAGAAATTATTATTTTAGCAGTCTCTTTGCTCGGTATTTTTCGGACAGACCGGGTTTTTAAACAGTTTAACGGACCAGAGGTTCCTACCGGGGCGGAAACATCTATTGTATTAGACAGTGGTTCTTATCTGGTTACGGTGGACTATGACATGGAAACGGAAGCTGTGCGTATCACACCGTTGATGGAAACTGATTAC
Source organism: Clostridiales bacterium (assembly GCA_029006795.1). Lineage (GTDB taxonomy): Bacteria > Bacillota > Clostridia > Lachnospirales > Lachnospiraceae > Roseburia. The sequence continues at coordinate 10,826 of JAQXGQ010000071.1, forward strand.
GGGGAGGATGATGCGGAGAGTATCCTTTTGTTGAAAGACAACAGTACGAAAACCTTTGAACTGCTGCTTCCGGCAAATGCAGAGGGATTTCATTTCAAACTTCCAGAGTTAGAAAATCCTAATGATTTTACATTAAAATCGGTAAAAATAGAAGAGACCAATCAGGCGGACCGGGTTACTTTCTTCTGCTTGCTTTGTATGGTTCTTCTGATAGACGGATTTTTCTATTTGTGGGATAAAAAACAGTTGTTTGCAAAGCAGACGAAAGAACAGAACGGTGCGGCAGTCTGTGTTGGTCTAATTACCATTTTTGCCTGTGTACCTCTGTTTGTGAATTATCTCACCAGCGGGCATGATTTAACCTTCCATCTGATGCGTATTGAGGGCTTAGCAGAGGGCTTAAGACAGGGGCAGTTTCCAGTGAAAATGCAGCCATTGTGGCTGAATGACTACGGCTATCCGGTATCTGTCATGTACGGGGATTTGTTTTTGTATCTTCCTGCATTACTTCGTATCATCGGTTTTTCTCTTCAGAGCGCTTATAAAATTTATCTGGCATCTATGCAGCTTGTGACGGCAGTCACCTCTTATGTCTGCTTAAAAGAAGTGGCAGGAGACCGGAAATTAGGTGTTGTAGGCTGCTTTTTATATATGTTTGCAACCAACCGAATGACGAATATCTATTACCGCAGTGCGGTGGGAGAATATACAGCACTGGCATTTCTGCCACTGGTATTTTTAGGGCTGTGGTATCTTTTGGGAAAAGAAGATGCAAAGGAAACAGATAAAAGAAAGGTATTCTTTTTACTGGTAACAGGCTATACCTGCATTTTGCAGACTCATTTACTGACGTTTAATATTGTGATTATCTTTTCACTACTGTATTGCCTGCTCAGCTTTAAAAAGTTTAGGAAAAACTTTGTCTTTCTGGTAAAAACAGCAGTGGTTACCATTGTACTGAATCTCTGTTTCTTAGTGCCGATGGCAGATTATATGTTGTCACATAATATGAAAGTCAAGTTTGCCAGCCGGATTGAAAATATGCAGGAGCATGGGTTATTTGTATCCCAGCTCTTTCAGATGTTCCGTTTCCCGGTGAGCTTATCCGGTAACGTGATGAATGGTGTAGGCGGTGATATGGCAATTGGTATCGGTCTTGCCTATATGTTAATCATTGCCTTATTCTGCTTTGAAATACTGACCTTTTTTGTGCACAGGATAAAAGGAGACGCGGCAGAGAAGATTTCCATCAAAGAGTCTGTAAAAATATTTGCCATGCTGTGTCTGACATTACTTATGTCCTGCTATTTCTTTCCATGGAATGCCATTGGGGATATTCCGGTAATCGGAAGCCTTTTGACACCGTACCAGTTTGCATGGCGCTTTATTGGAATTGCCACTTTCTTAGGTGTTGTTTTATGTATGTATGCTTTAAATTATTTACAGAAGTTAACTGACCGTACCATAAAGGTGGGAGCCATTGTAGCGCTTTGTACCTTAACATTGATTGGTTCTCAGTATCTGATGGATAATAAATTGTCTATGGATGACAAATTTAAAGTCACGAGTTCTGCTTCTATTGATACCAGAGGGGCAGTGGCAAACGGAGAATATCTTTTTGTAGAATCTTCTATTATGCTGCTTTCTGCTTCAACCCCGGTTCCTGAAAACGAAACAGATATTAATATAATCAGTTATCAAAAAAAGAATAGCAAAATTACGGTGGAATGCGAAAATAAATCCACAGAGGAACGGAAAATCCAGATACCGTTTTTAGACTATAAAGGGTATGTAGCAGAAAATGCTGATACCGGCGAACAGATTTCTATGACCTGTGATGAACAGCATATTTTATCGGTGATATTGCCGGAGAACTTTGAGGGTAAAGTAGAAGTTTATTTCAGACAGCCCTGGTACTGGAGAGTGGCAGAAATAGCATCGCTTTTGATGCTTCTTGCGCTGCTTGTTTATGCCGGAAAAACATCTGGAAAAAACATGTCTGGAAAAAAGTACTGCAGAAAAATAAACGTGTATAGAATACAGTGAGGGTTTGATGATGTTGACAAAAGAAAAAAGAAATCTGCTCACCTTAGAAAATGTGGTGATTTTGTTAAGTTTTGTTCTGGCAGTATTTGTGCGGTGCTATCGTCTTTCCGATATTCCCTACGGAATGCACATTGATGAGGCTGGAATGGGTTATGATGCCTGGGGAATTGCAACTGTCCGGGCAGACCGCTGGTTAAATGTCAAACCGCTTTATCTGGTGAATTACGGCGGCGGTCAGAGCGCCCTTTATGCCTACTTATGTGCTGTACTCATGAAACTGTTCGGGCAGGGGGAGATAACGTTGTTTTTGATGCGTCTTCCCGGAGTACTGGTGAATCTGGCGGCATATATTGCGGGCATCTGTATCATAAGATATCTTATGGGAAAACGCTGGGCAGCATTTGGTTCTTTCTTACTTGCCATCCTTCCCTACTTTATCATGCAGTGCCGCTTTGGGTTAGACTGTAATCTGTTGGTAAATGTCTTGACAATTGCCATTGCTTTCTTTTTTTTGGCAATGGAAAAACAAAGGCTGCCTTACTTTCTTTTGGCAGGTCTTGTGTGGGGCGGTGCTTATTATACCTATGCCTTAAGCTATGTGGCAAACACGGTGGTTTTGTTATTGCTTTCTGTCTATGCCCTCTGGGTGAACCGGAAACAATTAAGAAACCTTCTTCTGATGTGGGTTCCGGTGATTGTGCTTGGGTTGCCTTTAGCCTATATGGTACTGATTAATAAGTTTGATTTAGAACAGTTTAACGGGCGGTATTTTACCATTCCGAAACTTGGCTTTTTTCGTGGCAACGAGATACATATCAAAAATATTTTTTCTAATTTTGTTACCGTGGTAAAAAGTATTCTGTATAAAGACTGGATTCCTTATAATGCGCTGCCGTGGTACGGCACCATGTATCTGATATCTATTCCCCTTGTACTGATTGGATTAATCGCTTTAATTCGTCATTCCATAAGTGTGCTTCGCCGCAGGGAATGGAATGCCTCCGTGGTATTTCCGGTGGTGTTTTTGATCTATTTTATCATGGGACTGCTGTTAGGTGGTGATGGTCCTAACATTAATAAAATGAACGGTCTGTTTTTTGCGGAATTTGTCCTGTTGCTTTGGGGCATCAGGGTTACTTACCAGATAATCTGCAAAAGAAGAGAGCGGGCAGCAAAGATGACAATGGTTATACTGGCCAGTCTATACTTTGTGTGCTTTGGTTTCTTTGCTGAATACTATTTTGTGGAATATAGAGAAGATATTTATCCCCAGTATCTTTTTACCAGTACTTATGAGGATATCTTAGCTCAGTTAGAAGAGGGCGGGGTGAGTGACCGGAAAATTTATGTGGAGTCAGAGTATATCTATTATCTGCTTAGCGCAAAAATTTCGCCCTATGAGTATAACATCTGGGTAACGGGAACAGAGCAGTACCAGAATGTAGTATTTCATTTGCCGGAGGAAATCGAGCCGGATGCGGTATACATTGTAAGAGACACCAATGCAGAGTATATCGGAAGATTACAGAATATGTATAAAGAGCAGTGTTCCGACGGAATGTTTGTGTGCTATTACTAAATTACAGACGCAAATCGAACCCTGAAAAAATAATGACCTCATATTGACTTCTCGGAAAAATAATTTTATAATAAATTCAATTATGCGTAACGGTATTACTATGCCCAAAGACAACACAGAAATGAGGAAAAACATGATTAAAAGTATGACCGGCTTCGGCAGATGTGAATATGCAGACGAGGCGCGCAGGTTTACCGTAGAGATGAAAGCCGTAAATCACCGTTATCTTGATGTAAATATTAAAATGCCGAAAAAACTGAATTTTTTCGAGAGTTCCATCCGCAGCCTTTTGAAGGAATATATGGAACGTGGAAAGGTTGATATTTTCATTTCTTATGAGGATTTTACGGAGAACAATTTTGCTTTAAAATATAATGAGGATATTGCCGCACAATATCTGACACACCTAAACAGTATGGCAGAGAAATTTGGCCTTGAAAATGATATCCGTGTCAGCACCCTGTCAAGATATCCTGAAGTATTTACGATGGAGGAACAAGGGATCGATGAGGAAGCACTCTGGGCAGGTCTTGAAAAAGCACTGCGGGGAGCGGCAGAGCAGTTCGTGGAAAGCCGTATCAAAGAAGGTGAGCATCTGAAAAAGGACTTATGTGAGAAGTTAAACGGTATGCTCTCCTATGTGGATTTTATCGAAGAACGTTCCCCTGTTATTATGCGGGATTATAGAGAACGGCTAGAAGCAAAGGTAACAGAGCTTTTAGGTGATAAACAGTTAGATGATGCAAGGATTGCTACAGAGGTTACTATTTTTGCAGATAAAATCTGTGTGGATGAAGAAACGGTAAGGCTCCGCAGCCATATCAAAAGTACGTTAGAAGCTTTAGAGGAGGGCGGCAGTGTGGGCAGAAAGTTAGACTTCATTGCCCAGGAGATGAATCGTGAGGCGAATACCATTCTTTCAAAAGCAAACGACCTGGAGATTTCTGATACTGGTATCAGTTTAAAGACCGATATTGAAAAGGTTCGTGAGCAGATTCAAAATATTGAGTAGAAAGGTTATGCTTATGGCAAAACTAATGAATATCGGATTTGGCAATGTGGTGAATACTGATAAGATTGTGAGTATTATTTCCTCAGATTCCGCACCTGCAAAACGTATGATACAAAAGGGCAAGGAGCAGGAAAATCTGATTGATGCCACACAGGGGCGCAGAACAAAAAGTGTTATTTTTACGGAAAATAACCGGATTATTTTGTCGGCATTACAGCCGGAAACATTAGCCGGAAGATTTAACGGCAATGATGCGGAGGTGTATGATGATACAAAAGAATAAGGGAATATTAACCGTGGTTTCCGGTTTTTCCGGTTCAGGCAAGGGAACCATTATGAAAGAGCTTCTGAAAAAATATGAGGGACAATATGCGTTGTCTATTTCAGCCACCACCCGAAATCCCAGAGAGGGAGAAACGGATGGGGTGGAATATTTTTTCCGCACCAGAGAAGAATTTGAGCAGATGATAGAAGAAGATGCGCTGATTGAGTATGCCCAGTATGTAGGTAATTATTACGGTACACCGCGGGCTTATGTGGAAAAACAGTTAGAAGCCGGAAAAGATGTCATCTTAGAGATAGAGATACAGGGTGCTTTAAAAGTAAAAAAGAAATTTCCCGATACCCTGTTGCTATTTGTGACACCCCCAAGTGCAGAGGAATTAAAAAAGCGCTTAGTGGGCAGGGGAACAGAGACAATGGACGTGATAGAATCGCGTCTTGCTAGAGCGACGCAGGAAGCCTGTGGTATTGAAGAGTATGATTATTTGGTGGTAAATGACGTGTTAGAAACCTGTGTGGAAGAGGTACATCATCTCATACAGGGAGAACACCGTCGTGTATCACGAAATATAGAAGCAATTAATGAAATGAGAGAAGAACTGAAAGGTTTTTCCGTATAAAAGGAGAGAAGAATTATGATACATCCATCTTATGTAGAGTTAATGAAAGTAGTAAACAATGACGTAGAAATCGGTGAGGAACCGGTTGTAAACAGCCGTTACTCCATCGTAATTGCAACTGCAAAGCGTGCCCGCCAGATTATTGCCGGGGATGAGCCGATGGCAGACAAGGTAGTTTGCCAGAAACCGCTTTCTATCGCAGTGGAAGAACTTTACGAGGGAAAAGTTAAAATTATTCCTGAGACAGAAGCAGAGTAAGAAAGGTTCGTTTATAATGAAATTATTATTTATTTCCCTCGGATGTGACAAGAATCTGGTAGATACCGAGTTCATGCTTGGACTTCTTCGGGAAGACGGTATGGAAATGACAGATGATGAATATGAGGCAGACGTGATTATTATTAATAGCTGCTGCTTCATTAATGACGCCAAAGAAGAAAGTATCAATACCATCTTAGAAATGGCAGAGCACAAAAAAGATGCAAAGCTAAAAGCACTGATTGTAACAGGCTGTCTTGCCCAGCGCTATCAGGAAGAAATCCGAAGGGAGATTCCGGAAGTAGATGCAATTTTAGGCACCAATTCCTATGAGGACATTGTAGATGCGGTACACAAGGCTTTAGAGGGAAATCATTACGAAAACTTTAAAGCCCTTGAAGGACTACCGGATATTCACACAAAACGGACAGTGACTACAGGTGGGCACTTTGCTTATCTAAAGATTGCAGAGGGCTGTAATAAGCGCTGTACTTACTGTATTATCCCTTATATCCGGGGAAATTACCGCAGTGTCCCTATGGAAAACCTGATTGAGCAGGCTAAGGATTTAGTTGCCGGCGGGGCAAAGGAATTGATTTTAGTTGCCCAGGAGACAACGCTTTACGGTGTGGATTTATATGGAGAAAAATCACTTCACCGTCTGTTAGATGAATTAAATAAAATTAACGGTCTTTTCTGGATCAGAATCATGTATTGTTACCCGGAAGAGATTTATGAGGAATTGATTGACTCCATGATACGCAACGAAAAGGTCTGCCATTATCTGGATATGCCGATACAGCATGCGAACGATGCTATCTTAAAGCGTATGGGCAGAAGAACAAACCATGATGATTTAGTTCGTATTATTACTCATTTGAGAGAGCGTATTCCTGATATTACACTGCGTACCACCTTAATCTGCGGTTTCCCGGGAGAGACAGAAGAAATGCACGAGGAGCTGATGCAGTTTATCAATGACATGGAATTTGACCGCTTAGGCGCTTTTACCTATTCTCCGGAGGAAGGAACTCCTGCCTCGGAATTTAAAGATCAGGTGGAAGAAGAACAGAAGACAGAGTGGCAGGCAGATGTTATGGAACTGCAGGAAGAAATCATCTTCGATAAAAATGAAACCATGAAGGGGAAAGAACTTTTTGTTTTTGTCGAGGGAAAAGTCAGCGATGAAAATGCCTATGTAGGTAGAACATATAGGGATGCGCCGGATGTGGATGGCTATATATTTATCAATACCGATGAGGAACTGATGACCGGAGATATTGTAAAGGTTCGTGTCACCGGTGCCTATGAGTATGATTTGATAGGAGAGATAATCAATGAATTTACCAAATAAATTAACGGTAATGCGTGTTATTTTAATTCCGTTTTTTGTGTTTTTTATGATGGCGCCTTGTTTTGAAGGCTATGGAAATTATATTGCGGTGGCTATTTTTATTGTGGCAAGTCTGACGGATTTATTAGACGGAAAGATTGCAAGAAAATATAATCTTGTCACCAACTTCGGCAAATTTATGGACCCGCTTGCTGACAAACTTTTAGTCTGCTCGGCTATGATTTGTCTCATTGAGACAGGGCAGTTAGCAGCATGGATTGTAATTATCATTATTGCCAGAGAGTTTATTATCAGCGGTTTTCGTCTGGTAGCTTCCGATAACGGTGTGGTAATTGCAGCAAGTTACTGGGGAAAATTTAAGACAACCTTTCAGATGTTGATGGTGATTGTGCTGATTTTAAATATTCAGAACACCTTTTTCCAGATATTAGGAGTAGTTCTTACTTATATTGCTCTCATTCTTACGGTTGTTTCATTGATTGATTACATCGTTAAGAATAAAGATGTTTTAAAAGAGCAGAAATAAATGATGGAAAATTTGAAAGACAGAAGGAAGGAAATACTTTCGTGATAGAAAAAGTAAAAGGTTCCAGCGGCGCGGAAATCTCAAAGAGGAAGATATCCGCTTCGCTGGAATATTCCGTTTTTAGTTTGTTAAAAAAATATCATATTACATTGACCACCGCAGAGTCTGCTACCGGTGGAATGATTGCCTCAACACTAATCAATGTACCGGGAATATCAGAGTTTTTTACAGAAGGGTACATCACCTATTCAAATGATGCAAAGGTAAAGATGATTGGAGTAAAACGGGAAATCATTGATACCTATGGTGTGGTCAGCAGTGAGACCGCTGCAGATATGGCAGAAGCAGCAGCAAGAACCGCAGGAACAATAGCTGCCCTGTCTGTTACCGGAGTAGCAGGACCGGACGGTGGAACGAAGGATTGTCCGGTGGGACTGGTGTATATCGGCTGTCATTTAAATGGAAAGACTGTGACGGAACACCATATTTTTCCCGGTGACCGTATGGCAGTGCGGAGTGCTGCCTGCAAAAGAGCATTAGAACTGCTTGCGGAAAGTATTTGTAACTCTTATATAAGGGAAAATTGTTAAGTATTGCCGCGAAGTTTAGGAGAGAAAGGAATTATCATATGAGAATCATTGCCGGAATAGCTCGGAGTTTACCGTTAAAAACAGTAGCGGGAATGGATACAAGACCGACGACAGACCGTATCAAAGAAACCCTGTTTAATATGCTTCAGGATGAAGTTCCTGGCAGCTATTTTCTGGATTTGTTTGCAGGAAGCGGACAAATAGGACTTGAAGCTGTAAGCCGTGGAGCAAAGTATGCCGTTTTTGTAGAAAACAATAAAAAAGCCATCGGCTGTATTGAAGAAAATATAGAGTTTACCAAGTTTACAAGAGAGACAAAACTTTATCCATCGGATGTTTTGACAGCATTGCGTTCTATGGAAGGAAAATATCAATTTGATGTAATCTTTATGGATCCGCCCTACAATCAGGAAATCGAAAAAGATGTCCTGCATTATTTAGCAGATTCTACCTTGTTAAAAGAAGATACCTTGATTGTGGTGGAAGCGTCTCTGTCCACCGGCTTTGATTATTTAGATGAATTGGGGCTTAGACTTCGTAAATTAAAAACCTATAAGACAAATGAACACGCTTTTATAGAAAAGAAAAAATAAAACGGCATGGGGAGGAATACCTATGAAAAAGGCCATTTATCCGGGCAGTTTTGACCCACTTACGCTAGGTCACATGGATATTATTGAACGTTCTGCAAAGATTGTGGACGAATTGGTAGTCGGTGTGCTAAACAACAGTGCAAAAAATTCGTTGTTTTCTCTTGAGGAACGTGTTAGTATGATAAAAGAGATGACGGAACATCTGCCCAATGTGACGGTAGCATCTTTTGATGGACTACTTGTAGATTACATGAAAGAAATTGATGCCACTATTATTATCAGGGGGCTTCGGGCAGTGACAGATTTTGAGTATGAGCTTCAGATTGCCCAGACAAATCATGTGGAGAATCCGGATGTGGAGACCATTTTTTTGACCACAAGTCTCCAGTATTCATATTTAAGTTCCACAATTGTGAAAGAATTTGCTTCCTATGGCGGGGATATTTCCAAGTTTGTGCCGGGACAGTTTATTGACAGGATTTACGCAAAATACAATATTACAAAATAAGGAGTGGTTACTATGGCCAGCAGAATTGAACAGGTTATTGAAGAAATCGAAGACTATATTGATGGTTGTAAGCCGCAGACATTTTCTTCCTCTAAGATTGTTGTCAATAAAGAACAGATGGAAGAACTTTTAAGTGAACTTCGTACCAAGATACCGGAAGAAATTAAGCGGTATCAGAAAATTATCAGCAATAAAGAGGCAATTTTAGCCGATGCCCAGACAAAAGCGGATGCCATCATTGCCCAGGCACAGGTGAAGACGGACGAATTGGTCAGCGAACACCAGATTATGCAGCAGGCATATGCCCAGGCAAATGAGGTAGTTATGATTGCTACCAAACAGGCGCAGGAGATTTTAGACAATGCTACCAATGATGCAAACAATATCCGCATGGGTGCCATGCAGTATACAGATGATATTTTAAAAAATCTCGAGAATACCATTTCCCATTCTATGGATGCAGCAAAATCGCGCCACGATTCTTATATGAGTTCTTTGCAGGGCTTTTTAGATGTGGTAACTGCCAATCGCGCCGAATTAAATCCTACTGCCGATGAGCCGGAAACTGCTTCCAAAAAAGAGGAGCTTCCAAACGTGCAGATTAGTTCTGACATGTTAGAAAATCAGTAACAGGGATACGATCCAGGCAAGCAGGGAAGAGAAAAAGGTCAAAAGCAGTTTTAACAGCAGATAGCGCTTCATGGAAAGGTCTGTTCCTTTTATCATGGAGCTAGTCTGTGCCATCCCGGATAAACCGCCGAAGGCGGTAAATGCCATAGCAAGAATATAGCGGCTGCCATCAGATAGCGGCAGTGCTGATAATTGATGAATCCCGTTGGTGATTTCAATCACTCCGGTCAGCAATACTTTTATCGTGGCAGGAAGAGGCAATTGACAGAACATGGACGTAATGATGGAAAACAGCATAATATAACCACCGAGTCTGGTTAATGTTTCAAAACCATCCATGATGCCGGCATCTATGATTTTAAAATTCATTTGAGATCCAGATGCCGGTGTTTTTTGTGTCATTACCGATTGTTCCATCGTTTTGCTTGTGCGGCGGAACAATCTGCCGGAATGGCAGTGGGTATTTTTCCCTTTTTGGAGAAGCAGACTCCCAAGAAAAATAGGCGGCAGAAACAGTACCAGATAGCTGAATAAAAGCAGTGAAGGCTGCTTTAATTCCTGACAGAGAATATAGCTGCTGATAAAAACGGGGCTCATATTGTTAGTAATGACAAAGAGGATATCTGCCTCTTCCTTCGATATTTTTCCGCATTTTAGAAGTTCGGCGCAGTTTTTGCTTCCCATAGGAAATCCAAAAAGAAAGCCGGATAAAATGACAAAAGCACTTTCTCTGCTGCCGGGCAGAATGACTCTGGTAACAGGATAGAGATATCTTGTCAGAGAGGTCAGGTAATTTGAATAAATTAAAATATTTGACAAAATGGCAAAGGGCAGCAAGGAGGGCAGAAGCCGCTCATACCAGAGCAGAAGCCCGTTAGCTGCGGCGCTTACCGCTGCCTTGGGAAAAAACAAACTATAGGCAATAAAAATAAGAATGGATAGGAATATTAATTTCTTTTTCATATTAAACTATATGAAAAGCAGGAGGATACTATGAAACACACAGGAAAATTAAATTTAAAACCGGAAAATGTATTTTACTATTTTGAGCAGCTTGCGGCAATTCCGCATGGCTCTAGGAACACGAAGCAGATTAGCGATTATCTGGTGGGTTTTGCCAAAGAACAGGGATTAGAGTACTACCAGGATGATGCCAATAACGTAGTGATGATTCAGGAGGCAACCCCGGGTTATGAGAATGCAGAACCAATTATCATCCAGGGACATATGGATATGGTTTGTGAGAAAGAGAGCGGCTGCGATATTGATTTTGAAAAAGACGGTCTGAAACTATATGTGGATGGAGACTTTTTAAAGGCGAAGGGAACTACCTTAGGTGGAGACGATGGAATTGCAGTTGCCTATGCTCTTGCTATTTTAGCGGATGAAGAAATTGAGCATCCGAGATTAGAAGTAGTGATTACTGTGGATGAGGAAATCGGAATGCTTGGCGCAGAGAGCATAGAGCTTCCTATGTTAAAGGGACATAAGATGTTAAATATCGATTCCGATGAAGAGGGACGCTTTTTAACCAGCTGTGCCGGAGGAATGACGGTTGAGACCACAATCCCGGTAACTTATATGAATCAGAAGGGACTGTCATTTACCGTGACCGTTGCCGGCTTAGAGGGAGGACATTCCGGCAGTGAAATTGACAAAGAACACGGAAACGCCAACATTCTTATGGGGCGAATTTTAAAATATCTTTCTGACCGGATGGAGATGGGAATTGCCACTCTAGCAGGAGGATTAAAGGACAATGCCATTCCGCGTGAATGTACAGCAAAAATTTTAATTCCGGCAGAAAAGAAAGAGGAAATGATTTCCTCTATTCGGAGCATAGAAGCTATTTTGCAGAAGGAATATGCCATTCCTGACCCAAATCTTTGCATTGATGTGACAGAGGAGAAGGAGTGTGAAGTTCCGATTTTGTCTTATGCTGCCATGACGAAGGTGATTTTTTATCTCTGCAACGTGCCAAATGGCGTACAGCACATGAGTATGGTGATGCCGGGCTTAGTAGAAACCTCTTTAAATGCGGGGATCATGGAACTTACAGACGAAAGTCTTAAAGTGATTTCTTCCGTGCGAAGCAGCGTTTCCTCAAGAAAGGATGAATTAGGAGACAGACTGCAGTATTTAGCAGAATTTTTAGGTGGTGAAACCGAGATAAGCGGTTCCTATCCGGCATGGGAATATCGCGCTCATTCTGAAATACGTGAGAGAATCAGTGCTGTTTACAAAGATTTATTCGGCGAAGAACCGATATTTGAGGCCATCCATGCCGGCTTAGAGTGCGGTATTTTATCCGGTAAAATTACAGATCTAGATTGCGTTTCCTTTGGCCCGAATAATTATGACATCCATACACCGAAGGAACGCTTAAGCATTTCTTCTACAGAAAGAGTATGGAGATTATTGGTTGAATTTTTAAAGAGAAGCAAATAAAAATATGAAATTAAATCGTATCAGTGTCTTACTAATCTTTTTCACGGTGGTTTTCTGTAATGTGCTTTTGCAGGACGCCATCCGTGACAGGGCACAGCAGATAAACTGTTTTTCCTATGAGACTGCATACGATACCATGAGAAATCATCCCCTTTCGGAAGAAACCATGATGTTGTTTTTGGATGCTGCAAAGGGAGATGTGACACGTTACAGTGAACTTTTAACCATGTATTTTGCGACGGGTGCCATTGTAACGGAAATAGAGTTATTAGAAAAAGATATTGTATATGTAAAGAAATATCGTTTGAAAGATTTTTCTTCTATTCAAAAACAGGTGATAGCTCTGTGGAAAGATTTAGAGAAATTCCCGGTAGGAAAGATAAAAAATGCACCAGAAGCGACGGTTTCCTTTGAAAACAGCTGGATGCAGAGCCGAACTTTCGGCGGAGACAGAGGACATGAGGGCACTGATATCATGGCATCTGTCAATGAGAGAGGGATTTATCCTATTTACAGCATGACAGATGGTGTCATTGAAAATATCGGCTGGCTTCGTTTAGGCGGTTACCGTATCGGTGTCCGCAGCTCCTCCGGGGCATATTTTTATTATGCCCATCTGGCGGAATATGCCAAAGATTTTGAAATCGGAGAGAGTGTGGCTGCCGGGGAACTGTTGGGCTTCATGGGAGATACCGGTTACAGTGACGTGGAGGGAACTACCGGAAACTTTGCGGTACACCTGCATCTTGGCATTTACTTATACGATGAAAACGGGTGTGAGTTCAGTGTCAATTCTTATCCCATGCTGCAATACCTGTGGATGAAACAGGGAAAACAATTACAATGAAAGAAAGGCTAAAAGGATGGCGATTCGTCTGGATAAATTTTTGTCGGAAATGGGAGCAGGAACCCGCAGTGAAGTAAAAAAATATATCAGAGCAGGTCTTGTCACTGTAGATGGCATTCCGGCAAAGAAACCGGAGTTAAAAATTGACGAACAGCAGACAAAAGTCTGTTTTCGTGGGAAAGAGCTTTCCTATGTGGCTTATGAATATTATTTGTTTTATAAGCCGGCAGGCTGTGTCAGTGCCACTGAGGACAATCTGCACAAAACAGTCATGGATTACCTGACAGATGTTAGGAGAAAAGATTTGTTCCCTGTGGGAAGGCTTGACATTGATACCGAAGGTCTGCTTTTTATCACCAATGACGGCGCATTAGCACATGAACTTTTAAGCCCTGCAAAGCATGTGGAGAAAACCTATTATGCAAAAGTGGAGGGTCACGTTACAGAAGATGATGTAAACCTTTTTAAAAAAGGGGTTGACATAGGAGAAGATGTGCCCACAAAACCTGCAAAACTTGTCGTATTGTCTGAGGGTGACATTTCAGAGGTTGAGTTGACAATCACAGAGGGAAAGTTTCATCAGGTCAAGCGGATGTTTGAGGCAGTTGGCAAAAAGGTCATTTATCTGAAACGATTGTCTATGGGAAATTTGACGCTGCCAAAGGATTTAGCGCCGGGAGAATACCGGCCATTAACCAAACAGGAACTAGAACATTTAAGAAACATTCAGCATACAAAATAAGTAGCTGACGATGGATTATTCTTTGTTTTACCATAGTGTTTAAAGAAATAAGGAGACTTACATGAGTAACGGATTTTTGCCGATTTGCAAAAAAGATATGAAGGAAGCCGGAATCAATCAGTTGGATTTTGTCTATGTCTGTGGGGATGCCTATGTGGATCATCCCTCTTTTGGACATGCCATTATTTCAAGATTGTTAGAGGCACATGGCTATAAGGTAGGTATCATTGCCCAGCCGGACTGGAGAGACACAGATTCCATCTGTGCCTTAGGAGAACCACGGTTAGGCTTTTTAGTGTCAGCTGGAAATATGGATTCTATGGTAAATCACTATTCCGTCTCAAAAAAAAGACGTGCGACCGATGCCTTTACCCCCGGCGGTGTTATGGGGAAACGTCCCGATTATGCCACCATTGTCTACTGTAATCTGATAAGACAGACCTATAAGCATATTCCAATTATCATCGGCGGCATTGAAGCAAGCCTCAGACGTCTCGCCCATTACGATTATTGGTCAAATAAAATGAAGCGTTCCATCCTGTTAGATTCCGGGGCAGATCTTATTTCTTACGGAATGGGAGAGCATAGCATCATAGAGATTGCCGATGCCTTAAACAGTGGATTAGATATCAAAGACATTACTTTTATCGATGGAACTGTCTATAAAACCAGAAACCGGGAAGATATTTATGATGCGATTGAACTGCCTCATTATGAGGCTTTGCTATCAGATAAAAAGGAATATGCCAAGAGTTTTTATACCCAGTACTGTAATACAGATCCTTTTGTGGCAAAACGTCTTTTTGAAACCTATGACGGAAAAATGTTTGTGGTGCAAAATCCTCCGGCAAAACCTTTAAGTCAGAGTGAAATGGATCAGGTTTACGCTCTGCCTTATATGCGCACCTATCATCCTTCTTATGAGGAGGCAGGCGGTGTCCCTGCAATCAAAGAGGTAAAATTTTCTCTTGTAAGCAACCGCGGCTGTTATGGGGGCTGCAGTTTCTGTGCATTGACCTTCCATCAGGGGCGCATTATTCAGACTAGAAGCCATGAGTCTATTTTAGCGGAAGCAAAGAAAATGGTATGGGAGCCGGATTTTAAGGGATATATCCATGATGTAGGAGGGCCTACCGCCAATTTCCGTGCACCTGCCTGTGAAAAACAGCTGACTAAAGGAGTATGCCCGAATAAGCAGTGTCTGTTCCCGAAACCCTGTAAGAACTTAAAGGTAGACCATAAGGATTATCTGAAATTGTTGAGGAGTTTACGTGAACTTCCTAATGTAAAGAAAGTCTTTATCCGTTCGGGAATCCGTTTTGATTACCTGATTTATGATGAGGATAAGACCTTCCTTCGGGAACTTTGTGAACATCACGTCAGCGGGCAGCTGAAAGTGGCACCGGAGCATATTTCTGACGCTGTGTTAGAGAAACTTGGAAAGCCTAGTGTGGATGTGTACAAGCGCTTTGTACAGGCCTATAATGATATGAACAAAAAGCTTGGCAAAGAGCAGTACTTAGTTCCTTATCTGATGTCTTCCCATCCCGGTTCCACATTAAAGGAAGCAGTGGAACTAGCGGAATATTTAAGGGATTTAGGCTATATGCCGGAGCAGGTACAGGATTTTTATCCCACACCATCTACTATTTCCACCTGTATGTATTATACTGGGCTTGACCCAAGAACGATGGAACCGGTATATGTGGCAGTAAATCCCCATGAGAAAGCTATGCAGAGGGCGTTGATTCAATACCGAAATCCGAAAAATTATGATTTGGTGGTGGAGGCATTGACGAAAGCGGGCAGAACAGATTTAATCGGTTACGATAAACACTGTCTGATCCGTCCGAGGGATGGACATGCTTCCGGGAACTATCATGGAAAAAATAGAAATGCCGGTGCCAATAAGAAATCTTATACCGAATATGCAGGCAAGGCAAATGGCAAAAACGGGAATAATGGCGGCAGTAAAAAAGCCGCAAAGAAAAAAACCATACGAAATGTCCATAAAAAGAAATAAAAATAGAAACATGCAGTAGGAGTGAGAAAGTCATGCGAGAATTTACCATAACCCCCAATGAGGCAAACCAGCGTTTGGATAAATATTTAAAAAAACTTCTCTGCAATGCACCGGGCAGTTTTATTTACAAAATGCTTCGAAAAAAAAATATTGTTTTAAACGGGAAAAAGGCTGACGGCACGGAAAAGCTGAACGCCGGGGATGGGGTAAAGCTATTTTTATCGGATGAGACTTTTGAGAAAATGAGTGGCAGTGAAAAGACCTCTTTAGAGTTTCAGGTGTTCATGCAGCTTTCGAACCGCTTAAAGCAGGGGAAACCTGAACTTAAAGTAGTTTATGAAGATGCTCAAGTAATCGTAATCGATAAGCCCTCAGGAATGTTGTCCCAGAAGGCAGAGCCTACAGACATTTCTGCCAATGAGTATATTTTAGCATATCTTATCGGAAAAGGAGAGCTGACAGAGGAGATGCTTCGCACCTTTCGTCCCTCCGTCTGCAATCGCTTAGACCGCAATACCTCCGGGCTTTTGATTGCAGGGAAAACCCTAGAGGGACTTCAGAAAATGGCAGAGGTTTTAAAGAACCGTTCCCTGCAGAAATATTACCGCTGCATTGTGGCAGGTGAAATCCATAAGGCATATGATTTAAAGGGATACTTAAAGAAAGAGGAATCTACTAACCAGGTAACCGTTAAAAAGGAATGCCCGAAAGAGGAAAAGGAAAAGTATCTTCCTATTGAGACAGAGTACCGCCCAATACAGGTACTGAATGGCTATACAGAACTAGAAGTTCACCTTATCACCGGACGTTCCCACCAGATAAGGGCACATTTAGCCTCTGTTGGACATCCCATTGTAGGTGACACAAAATATGGCAAAAAAAGCGTGAATGACAGTTTCAGGCGGGAAGTCGGGATTACTTCACAGCTGCTTCATGCTTACCGCATGGTATTTCCTATGGGAGTGATAAAGGATGAAGCCGAACCTTTTACCATTACAGCACCTTACGGAGAGGATTTTATGCGGACGTTAGGTTACTTAAAACATTAGAAACGGAGAAAGACCTATGGCTACCTGGAATTCAAGAGGCCTCCGGGGCTCCACCTTAGAGGAATTTATTAACCGTACCAATGAAAAATATTTAGAAAACGGGCTGGCATTGATTCAAAAGGTGCCTACCCCTATTACCCCCATTAATATTGATAAGGAAACCAGACATATTACCTTAGCTTATTTTGATCAGAAGAGCACCGTGGATTATATCGGGGCAGTTCAGGGAATTCCGGTCTGCTTTGATGCAAAGGAATGTGCTACCGATACCTTTCCGCTTCAGAATAGACCTGAACATCAGGTAGAGTTTATGAAGAACTTTGAGAAACAGGGTGGGGTGGCATTTTTCCTTATCAGTTTTACCCACCGGGATGAATTTTATTATCTGCGCTTGAAAAAATTACTGGAATTCTGGGAGCGGGCAAAAGAAGGTGGAAGAAAGAGTTTCCGCTATGAAGAATTAGAGCCGGATTTCTTTCTTCCTATCGGAAAAGGCGTGTTAGTTCCCTATTTAGATGCCTTGCAGAAGGATTTGCTTTGCAGGGATTGACAAGGATTATTTTTTCCCATATAATAAACAAAGTTTCATATGGTAGCATATTACCAAATTAGCACGCTAAAGTGCACTGCATTTATTCCGTGTTTGCATTTGTGTATACGATAACATGGATATTTAGGGAGTTTAGATTTTATCAACAAATTAGATTTCGAGGAAAGGTATGGTTATTTCAATGAGAAGACAGTTGTTACATACGCCGGAAGGTGTCAGAGACATTTATAATGAAGAATGTGAAAAGAAGTTAATCTTACAGGAGGAGCTTCATCAGACCTTAAAACAGTACGGCTATCATCCCATTCAGACACCAACGTTTGAATTTTTTGATATTTTTGGAAGAGAAATAGGAACCACACCTTCGAAGGATTTATATAAGTTTTTTGACAGGGAGGGAAATACTCTTGTATTAAGACCGGATATCACTCCGTCCATTGCCCGTTGTGCGGCAAAATATTTCGGAGAAGAAGATATGCCTATCCGCCTCTGTTATATGGGAAATACCTTTATCAATAACAGCAGCTATCAGGGACGGTTAAAAGAGAGTACCCAGCTTGGTGCTGAACTACTAGGAGATTCCACCGTGGATGCAGATGCGGAAATTATCGCTATGGTAGTAGACTGCCTGCACCGTGCCGGATTAAAAGAATTTCAGCTTTCCATCGGTCATGCTGATTTTTTCCGTGGTTTAATGGAAGCGGCAGGTTTAGAAGAGGAGCAGGAGGAGGAACTGAGAGAACTGATCTCCAACAAAAATTATTTTGGTGTGGATGAATTTGTGGAGACGTTAAACTTAAACGCTAATTTAAAGAAACTCTTTAACATGTTAGGAAACCTGTATAACGGTTCCGATGAGTTCGCCGAGGCAAAGCAGTGCGCCGGTGATTATCCACGTATTTTAAGTGCCATCGAGCGTCTAGAAGAACTTCATCAATTACTTCAGGTTTATGAGAATGATAAATATGTTTCCTTTGAACTTGGCATTGTCAGCGATTATCAGTATTACACAGGTATTATTTTTGCAGGTTATACCTTCGGCAGCGGAGAAGCAATCGTAAAGGGCGGACGTTATGACAGACTGCTTACTTATTTTGGAAAAAATTCAGCTTCCATCGGTTTTGCGGTAGTGATTGACCAGTTGATGGCGGCACTTTCCAGACAGAAAATTGAAATTCCGTTAGAGCATAAAACAGAGTTAATTGTGTATCGTTCAGAAAGCCGGGCGACAGCTACCAAAGCGGCTATTGAAAAACGTAAAACAGGATGCTTTGTGGAACTGATTGCAAAGGCATCTGATAAGACGGAAGTAGATTATCGGGCATACGCAGACAGGAATCATATTGCGGATGTTACATTCATGTAGAATTTTAGGATGGAAAGGACGAGAAAATGGAAGAGATGAGATATCTGACCTTTGCGTTAGGAAAGGGAAGACTTGCAAATAAAACCCTTGAATTATTTGAAAAAATCGGTATTACCTGTGAGGAAATGAAGGATAAAGATACCAGAAAGCTGATATTTGTCAACGAGGAATTAAAACTCCGTTTCTTTTTGGCAAAAGGACCTGATGTACCCACTTATGTGGAGTATGGAGCTGCCGATATTGGTATCGTGGGGAAAGATACTATTCTAGAAGAAGGCAGAAATATTTATGAGGTGTTAGATTTAGGTTTTGGTAAGTGCAGGATGTGTATTTGTGGACCGGAGAGTGCAAAGGATTTACTGCAGCATCACGAGTTAATCCGGGTTGCTACTAAATATCCCCATATTGCAAAGGACTATTTTTACAATAAAAAGCATCAGACCGTAGAAATCATTAAATTAAACGGTTCTATTGAATTAGCGCCTATTGTAGGTTTAGCTGAGGTGATTTGCGATATCGTAGAAACCGGTTCTACCTTAAGGGAAAACGGACTTTCCGTTTTAGAGGAGGTTTGTCCGTTATCTGCACGCATGGTGGTAAATCAGGTAAGCATGAAGATGGAAAATGAGCGTATCACAAAACTCATTTCCGATTTGAAAACAGTAATTTCATAAAGAATTTAGCAAGGAGGCATACCATGAGAATCTTAGAACTGACAGAAGAAACAAGAAGCAACATCTTAGAGAATCTCTTAAAGAGAAGTCCGAACTCCTATGGTGAGTTTGAGGGACGCGTAAATGACATTATCGAAAACGTCAGAGCAAACAGGGATGCTGCAATTTTTGAATATACGAAGAAGTTTGATGGGGCAGACATTCATGCCGGAAACATTTTAGTAACGGAAGAGGAAATCAAGGAGGCTTATGAGAATGTAGATCCGAAGCTGTTAGAAGTCATCCGTAAAGCCTTGGTAAATATTCGGGATTATCATGCGAAACAGCGACAGTTCTCCTGGTTTGATTCTGAAGCTTCCGGTATTATTTTAGGTCAGAAGGTAACTCCTCTTGAAAAAGTAGGTGTCTATGTACCGGGAGGAAAGGCAGTATACCCATCCTCTGTTCTTATGAATGTTCTTCCTGCAAAGGTGGCGGGAGTAGACCGTATTATTATGACAACACCACCGGGAAAAGACGGTAAAATCTGTGCTTCAACCTTAGTGGCAGCAAAAGAAGCAGGAGTGGATGAAATCTATAAAGTGGGCGGTGCCCAGGCAATTGCTGCTTTGGCATTCGGAACGGAGAGTGTTCCAAAGGTAGATAAAATTGTAGGCCCCGGAAATATTTATGTGGCTCTGGCAAAAAAAGCTGTATTCGGTTATGTCAGCATTGATTCCATTGCCGGGCCAAGTGAGATTTTAGTGTTGGCAGATGAGACGGCAAATCCTCGTTTCGTGGCTGCTGATTTACTTTCTCAGGCAGAGCATGATGAGATGGCATCGGCTATTTTAATTACTACCAGTAAGACTTTAGCAGAGCAGGTATCAAAAGAGATAGAGGGCTTTGTGGCAGAATTATCCAGAAAAGAGATTATTCAGAAGTCCTTAGACAATTATGGCTATATTTTAGTGGCAAAGGATTTAGAGGAAGCGATTGCCACCGCTAACGAAATCGCATCTGAACACTTAGAGATTGTTACTGCAAATCCTTTTGAAGTGATGACAAAAATCCGCAATGCGGGAGCCATTTTCTTAGGAACCTATTCTAGTGAGCCGTTAGGAGATTATTTTGCGGGGCCAAACCACGTTCTTCCTACGAACGGAACAGCGAAGTTTTTCTCGCCTCTTAGTGTAGATGATTTCATTAAGAAATCCAGTATCATTTCCTACTCAAGAGAAGCCTTAGAGCCGGTATATAAGGACATTGTGCAATTTGCAGAATGCGAGCAGCTTACCGCTCATGCAAATTCTATTCGGGTTCGTTTTGAAGATTAAGAAATTTTTAGGTTTCATTTTAAAGTTATTCGTACTATAATAAATAGGCATAAAAGATTTTACTAAAATATGGAGGATGCGATGGACAGAAAGGCAGAATTTGTTCGAAAGACAAAGGAGACAGATATCTCATTATCTTTCAATATAGACGGCAGTGGCAAAGGAGATATCAATACGGGTATCGGTTTCTTTGACCATATGTTAGATGGATTTGCACGCCACGGCTTTTTTGACTTAAAGGTGACTGTAGAAGGCGACTTAGCAGTGGACTGTCATCACACCATTGAGGACACCGGCATTGTATTAGGCAACGCGATAAAAAAAGCTATCGGAGATAAAAAGGGGATTAAACGGTACGGAAGTTGTATCCTGCCTATGGATGAAACATTAGTGCTGTGTGCCATTGACTTATCAGGCAGACCATATTTGGCCTTTGACGGTAATTTTACTGTGGAAAGAGTAGGATATATGGATACAGAGATGGTAAAGGAATTTTTTTATGCCATTTCCTACACCGCTGGAATGAATCTTCATATTAAGGTACTTTCTGCAGGCAATAATCATCATATGATTGAAGCTATGTTCAAGGCATTTGCCAGAGCTTTAGACGAAGCAACGGGGTATGATTCTCGAATTGCAGATGTCTTATCTACTAAGGGAAGTTTATAGGAAGGAAACAGAATATAGAAAATGGAGCAGAAAAATGTTGTTGCCACCATCTACTTAAAAGACGGACAGGCTGTAAAGGGGATGGATAATTTCGATTCTGTCGATGACGTGATTCATTTAGCAAGATTATATAATGACAGTGGCATCGATAAGATTATTGTGTTTGACTTATCAGAGGATGATGAGGAACACGAAAAAAATATTAACACGATACGGAATATCAACCGCAATGTTGAGATTAAAGTCTGTGCAGGCGGTAACATTAACCGTTTCGAGGATATTAAGAAACTGATTTATGCAGGCTGTCTGCAGGTGATTGTCAACGGTGCAAAACAGAATAGTATGGAGTTGGCAGAGGAAGCAAGTAACCGTTTCGGTAAAGACCGGATTTTAGTTTCGGTAAAGAATGTAGATTTTATCTTTAAGCATCAGAAAGAAATGAACGATCATTTCCATGAGCTTCTGGTATTAAATACAGATGTTTTAAATGCTGTAGAAAATATTACAGATGTTCCGTACGTGGTATATTTTGAAGAATGCGATTATGAAAAAATTATCGATGTATTAAGCCGGAACAATGTCAGGGGAATTGCAGGAACTTTCATCAATAATCCGATGACCGACGTGATGGAAATGAAATCCCAGCTTTCCGCAGCAGGCATTAAAATGGATAACTTTGAGCCGGCATTAAAGTGGGCAGACCTCAAGAAAAATTCTGACGGTATGGTTCCTGTGATTGTACAGGATTACCGGACAGATGAAGTGCTCATGTTAGCCTACATGAATGAAGAGGCCTTTGAAACTACTATCAATATCGGAAAAATGACTTATTACAGCAGAAGCCGCCATGAGCTTTGGACAAAGGGATTGACCTCAGGTCACATCCAGTATGTGAAGTCTTTAACTGCTGACTGCGATTATGATACCATTTTAGCAAAAGTTTCTCAGGTAGGAGTTGCATGCCATACAGGGAATCCTACCTGTTTCTTCAACGAAATTGTTAAGAAGGAATATATGGAAAAGAATCCTTTGAAAATTCTTGAGGATGTTTACAGTACCATTCTTGATAGAAAAGAACACCCCAAAGAGGGTTCCTATACCAATTATCTCTTTGACAAGGGAATTGATAAGATTTTAAAAAAATTAGGGGAAGAGGCCACGGAAATTGTCATTGCGGCGAAAAATCCGGAACCGGAAGAAATCAAATACGAAATTTCTGATTTTTTATATCATATGATGGTTTTAATGGCAGAAAAAGGTGTGACATGGGAACAGATTACACAGGAACTGTCACATCGCTAAAAAGGTAAAGTATGCAGGATGTTTTTTCGGAGAAATCCAAAGAACATCCTGTTTGTGGTACAATTACCGAAAAAAATCTCCTAACAGGAGCAGGAAAGTGAGGAGGAGCGTTGAAGTTCAACCAGAAAATTACTTTAAACAGCGGGCATCAGGTTTATATCGATTACCTTAGAGTGATTGCAACTGTATTTGTTATTGGAGTCCATACAGTATCGTTAGCAGCCTCTATGGTAGAAAATGGGAGCACCTCTTTTAAAGTATTAGAATGTTTTGATTTTGCATTTCTTTCCTGTAATCTGCTTTTTGTTATGATAAGCGGAGCTTTGCTATTGCCTGTAAGAGGAGAGAAGGTGTCTGCTTTTTTTCGAAAACGGTTTTCTAAGGTTGCAATTCCTCTGGTAGTTTATTATATCCTATATGTTTGTGCTAAAGAGGGGATAGCATGGATTTATCCAAACCGCTGGTTTGCCCTGCTTAAGCGTATTTTTACCGGGGCACCTTATGAAGCTCCCCATTTCTGGCTGGTGTATGTCATTTTATGGCTTTATGTTCTGACACCGTTTCTCAGGTGGCTGTTAAAGCACATTTCCGATGATGTTTTATTTGGTGTTATGGCAGTAATTTTTGCTGTTTGCGCCCTGGATACTTATCTTCCTCTGTTTGGGGTAGAATCTCCATTAGGATGGTTTACAGATACCTTTGTTGGCGCTTTTTTGTTAGGATATCTTTTGTCAGAAAAATGCAGCAAAAGGGCAGAAAATTTCTTTATTGCAGGTGGAGCAGTATCTTTTCTCGTGTCCTGTTACTGGATTATAAAGATAGGAAACTACGAAAACTATATTTATCAGAATGCACCAACCATGATGCTTTTTTCCGCAGCTATTTTTCTTCTTGTAAAGCGGCTTTCGGGAGGTACAGAAGCGCCTGTCATTATTTTTTTAGGAAAATACAGCTATTCTATTTTATTAATACACTGGGGAGTTCTTCATTTTGTGGTGAAACAGTTACTTCATGTAAACGTACTAAGCGGAGGTATCTTGGGTGGATGTATGCTTATGATGATACTTACTCTGATAATTTCGGCAGTGGGAGCCTTCCTTTTGGATAACACGCTGATTAAATGGTTAGAACTTCCTTTCCGCAGAAAATAAAAGAAAGCGATTTTATAAGCTTCGTATCTGAATGAAAGAAACACGCATATTATGCCCCTGGGATGTCATAAAATAACACAAAAATAGTTGTACTCCGAAGAAGAGTATACATAATATTATTATTGTAAACCCGCATGATTGTAACGGGGTATAACAGCAGAAGGGCATGAGAATGATATGACGGATGGTTATGTGGAAAGGCGCAGGGAGTATGTAGCAAGTGTCCGAAAATCCTTTGAAGAGGCACCAGGCAATATTGAGGTAACTAGAGAAGAAACGTCGGAACGAGATTTTTTTTCTTTTTTTAAATTTCGTCTCTTTCTTGCAGGCTGTTTTTTTGGCGCATTTCTTTATTGTCACTATACGGACACAAAAATTTTTGATTATTCGGCAAAACAGATGATGGAACTGATTTCCGACAATCATTATTATACAAATCTGAAAAATTATGTTATGATACAGGAACGGAACACCCAAAATGCTTCCGCAAGCGAAAAGAGAGAGGATTTTTTTGATGACAAAACTAGCTTTATCAGATGAAATACTTATGAAAATTGATAAGCCGGCGCGCTATATCGGCAATGAATTAAACAGTGTAAAAAAAGATAAAGAAAACG
Organism: Clostridiales bacterium; assembly: GCA_029006795.1. Classification (GTDB taxonomy): domain Bacteria; phylum Bacillota; class Clostridia; order Lachnospirales; family Lachnospiraceae; genus Roseburia. Next base: position 35,578 of record JAQXGQ010000071.1, read on the forward strand.
TCGATATCCGGTTTGTAATGTGCTTTCCAGATGTTTACGAAATTGGAATGTCCCATCTTGGCATCCAGATTTTATATGATATGTTAAACCGCAGGGAGGATGTATGGTGCGAAAGAGTGTATTCTCCCTGGCCGGATTTGCATCAGATTTTAAAGGAACAGCAGATACCTTTATTTTCTTTAGAGTCTCAGGAACCGGTAAAGAATGCAGATTTTCTTGGAATTACCATTCAGTATGAGATGTGTTATACCAATATTTTGCAGATTCTTGATTTGAGCCAGATTCCAATGTTTGCAAAAGATCGCACATGGGAGCATCCCATTGTAATAGGCGGCGGTCCCTGTACCTATAACCCCGAACCAATCGCAGATTTTTTTGACCTGTTTTATATGGGCGAGGGGGAAGTGCAGTATGACCCTCTTTTGAATTTGTATCAATCTATGCGAAAAAATGGTGCTTCCAGAGCAGAATTTTTGAGAGAAGCAGCAAAGATACCGGGAATTTATGTACCTTCACTCTATAAAGTAACTTATAAGGAGGATGGCACGATTGAGAGTTTTTCACCTCTCTATGAGGATGTTCCTGCAACGGTGACAAAACAGATTGTCACAGATATGACGGAGGCCGTCTACCCGGAAAAACCAATCGTTCCTTTTATCAAAGCAACCCAGGATCGGGTGGTACTTGAAATCCAACGCGGATGTATCCGTGGCTGCCGCTTCTGTCAGGCGGGTATGGTGTATCGTCCTACCCGTGAAAAGAATGTAGAACGGTTAAAGGATTTAGCCTATAAGATGTTAAAGTCTACCGGATATGAAGAAATTTCTTTAAGTTCTTTAAGTTCCTCCGACTATTCTCAATTGCAGGAATTAGTGACTTTTCTGATTGAAGAATTTAAGGGAAAAGGAGTCAATATTTCCCTTCCGTCCTTAAGAATTGATGCTTTTTCTTTAGATGTTATGGGAAAAGTGCAGGATATTAAGAAAAGCAGTTTAACCTTTGCGCCGGAAGCAGGTTCCCAGAGGCTTCGTGATGTGATTAACAAAGGACTTACCAAAGAGGTGATTTTAGAGGGTGCCGGCATGGCGTTTGAGGGAGGCTGGAATAAGGTGAAACTTTACTTTATGCTAGGCTTACCTACTGAGACGAAAGAAGATATGCGTGCAATTGCGGAGTTAGCAAACGATATTGCCGTGCGCTATTATGAGATACCCAAAGAGCAGAGAAATGGAAAGTGCCAGATTACGATTTCTACCTCCTTTTTTGTACCAAAACCTTTCACACCGTTTCAGTGGGCGAGAATGTATCCCCCCGAGGATTATATCGGCAGGGCAAAAATCGTAAATGATACGGTAAAAGAGCAGTTAAATCGCAAGAGTATCAAGTATAACTGGCATGAAGCTGATGTGACAGTGTTAGAGGGCGTCCTTGCAAGAGGTGACAGAAAGGTAGGGCAGGTTCTCTTGAAGGTATACGAAAAGGGAGGTATTTTTGATGCCTGGTCTGAGTTTTTTGATTATCAGAGATGGTTAGATGCCTTTGAGGAATGCGGTGTTGATATGGATTTCTATATCATGCGGGAGCGTCCTTTAGACGAGATTTTCCCGTGGGATTTTATAGATACCGGTGTGACTAAAGAATTTTTAAAGCGGGAATGGCAGACTGCTATGGGTGAAACCGTTACGCCAAACTGCCGGATGAAATGTTCCAGCTGCGGTATGGCACGCTTTAAGACCGGTGTCTGTGTCGCGGACAGAAGCTGACATCTGTTAAAAAAAGACTATGCTGCGCAGAAATTGATTAGGAAAGGCACGAATATTTATGATAAAGATACGAATTAAATTCCGCAAATACGGTGTCATGCGTTTTATCGGCCACCTTGATATTATGCGGTATTTCCAGAAAGCAATCAGACGGGCAGAGATTGATATCTGCTATTCGGAAGGATTTTCCCCGCACCAGATTATGTCCTTTGCGGCTCCGTTAGGGGTGGGGATTACCAGTGATGGCGAATATTTAGATATTGAGGTAAACAGTACCTGTTCTAGCAGAGAAGCTATTAGGGCTTTAAACGATACTATGGTGGAAGGCGTGGAGATTACCGGTTATGTCAAGCTTCCGGATAATGCCAAAACTGCCATGTCTATTGTGGCAGCGGCAGATTACGACCTGTTTTACAAGGAAGGTTATGAGGTTCCTTTATCTGTAACCGAATTACAGGATGGGATTTTACATTTCTTTAAAGAGCAGGAGGAAGTACTCATTACCAAAAAAACTAAAAAAAGTGAAAAGGTCATGGATTTAAAGGCTTTAGTCTATGATTTTGAAGTATCTGAACGTGATGGAAAACCTTGTTTTTACTTAAAACTTTCAACGGGAAGTTCCGATAACCTAAAGCCGGAGTTAGTGGTGGCATCCCTTTACAAATTTATGGGAATTGCTTACGAAGAGAATGCCATTCAGATACACAGGAGAGATGTGTATGCGGCAGATGATAACGGGGCGGGCTTTATTTCCCTGTTGGCTATGGGAGAAGAACTTTTATGAAAAACCGGTATGTCATTACAACGGAACAAATAAATGGGCAGGAATATCTGATTTCTGCCCTTTATGATGAACAAAAGAAGATGGTGGAGGTCACGCCGGAAAAGAAAGACGGCGTTTCCATTCTGGGAAACATCTATATCGGACGTGTGGAAAATGTGGTGAAAAACCTGAATGCCGCCTTTATAAAAATTGCCCCAAACCAGAATTGCTATTATTCTCTAGAGGACTGCAAGAATGCCATTTTTACAAAAAAATTATCTACCAAAAAAGAGTTAGTAGCAGGAGATGAACTGTTAGTTCAGGTAACAAAAGAAGCCATCAAGACAAAAGATCCTGTGGTGACTTCTAATCTGACTTTCAGTGGCAATTATGCGGTTCTTACCACCGGAAACAGACGTCTGTCCGTCTCTTCAAAATTAGACGGGGAAACGAAAAAGTCTCTGAAAAAGTTTCTTGAACAATATTTCCCGGAAGATGCAGCACGTGATTTCGGTATCATTGTACGGACGAATGCGAAAAATGTTTCAAAAGAAGTATTGCTTCAGGAAATAAATTCTCTCCGCCAATCCTATGAAACACTGTTGAAAAATGTTGCCCATAAAACCTGTTTTTCCTGTATATATGAAGAAGAACCTCACTATCTGAAACAGTTAAGAGGGCTTCGTGAAGAAACATTAGAGCAAATCGTTACAGATGACAGAGTGATTTTTGAACGTATCTGTATGCTGTATGGTATCGAGGAAGAAGCGTTTTTTGACGGTGGAAGCATAAAAACAAGAGTGGATACCTTTACCGTTAAAGAGCATATCAAACTTCATTATTATGAAGATACAATGCTGTCATTAGCTTCCCTGTATGGCATCAAATCTGCCTTAGAGAATGCACTAAAGGAAAAAGTATGGCTAAAATCCGGTGCTTATTTAATCATCGAGCCGACAGAAACACTGACAGTCATTGATGTAAACACCGGAAAAAACGTGGCAAAAAAAGAGGCACAGGAAAACTTTTTAAAGGTCAATAAAGAGGCTGCAGCAGAGATTGCAAGGCAGCTGCGTCTTCGGAATATCTCCGGTATGATTTTGGTGGATTTTATGAATCTGACGTCGAAAGAGGCAGAAGCAGAGCTTTTGAATTTCTTCCGCAGTGCGTTAAAAACAGACCCGGTGCCAACGCAGCTTATTGATATGACGAAATTAGGTTTAGTAGAGGTTACACGGAAGAAAGTACAGAAATCCCTGCGTGAAGCATTAAACCAGAAATAGAGTATAGCAGGCGATAGCGGTGACAGATTTCTGTTTTGTAAATAAGTAAAAGGAGGAACAACAATATTATGGAATTAAGTTTTTTGGAAATTTTAAAGGTAATATTCTTAGGGATTGTGGAGGGAATCACGGAGTGGCTTCCCATCAGCAGTACCGGACATATGCTTCTGGTGGATGAATTTTTAAAGATGAATATGAGTGCTGAATTTAAGGAAATGTTCTTTGTGGTCATTCAGCTTGGAGCCATTCTTGCGGTGGTGGTACTATATTGGGACAGAATGTTTCCCTTTCAGTTTAAAGATAAAACAAAGCCTGTTATAGAAAAAGATATTTTTTCCTTGTGGTTTAAGGTTGTGGCAGCCTGTATTCCCGGAGCGGTGGTAACCTTGCTTTTTGACGATTATATTGAAGCACATCTTCATACTCCGACTGTCATCGCTTTGGCACTGATTTTTTATGGAATTGCCTTTATTCTGATTGAAAACTGGAATAAAACAAGAACACCTAAAGTGGGAACCTTAGCAGATATCACTTATCAGACAGCATTTATGATTGGTCTGTTTCAGGTATTATCTATTATTCCAGGGACTTCACGTTCCGGTGCCACGATTATTGGTGGACTCTTAATTGGCGTATCACGGGTAGCGGTGGCGGAATTTACCTTTTATCTTGCTGTTCCGGTGATGTTAGGACTTAGTCTCATTAAAGTGATAAAATTCGGTCTTTCCTTTACCGGTGCAGAGCTTATCACGCTTGGTATCGGTACGGTAGTGGCATTTGTGGTATCTGTTATTGTTATCCGTTTTCTAATGTCTTACATCAAAAAACATGACTTTAAGGTATTTGGCTGGTATCGAATTGCATTGGGCGTATTGGTATTACTTGTTTTTGCAATCCGGTAAAAGAAAGAGAAGCTTATATGGATTTTAATGTTGAAAATAAATTTACAAAGGATTGAAACGAGAGATGTTATTTAATTCTTACATTTTTATTCTGATATTTCTGCCCCTTGCCCTTTTACTGTGGCATGGGGCGAATCATTTTGGAAAATACAAACTGGCACAGGTTTTTATGATCGGAATGTCGTTGTGGTTTTATGGTTACTTTAACCCTTCCTACATTCTGATTATTCTTGCAAGTATTCTTGGAAATTATCTTATCAGTATGGGAATAGAGCGTTTCCGTTCCCAAAAACTGCTTGGAATTTTAGGGATTGTTTTTAATCTGAGCTTATTGTTTTACTTTAAGTACTATGATTTCTTTGTGGAAAATGTAAATAATGTATTTCACTTAAACTGGGCATTAAAAAATATTGTGCTTCCGCTTGGCATCAGTTTCTTTACATTCCAGCAGATATCTTTTATAGCAGACAGGATGATGGGAAAAGCAGAGCATTATAAACTGGTGGATTACATGCTTTTTGTCACCTATTTCCCGCAGCTGATTGCAGGCCCTATTGTTTCCCACAGAGATTTAGTACCACAATTTAAGGACGAAAGGCGTCGCCATTTCAGCTACGAAAACACTTTAATGGGTATTCGCCTTTTTATGATTGGTCTGGGGAAAAAAGTGCTGATTGCGGATGAACTTGGAAAAGTAGCAGACAGCGGTTTCTCTTCCATAGCTTCGTTGGACAGTGTGAGCGCTCTTGTGGTTATGCTCGCCTATACCTTTCAGATTTTCTTTGATTTCAGCGGTTACAGTGATATGGCACTGGGGCTTGGCTATATGATGAACTTAGAGTTACCGCAGAATTTTGACTCTCCCTATAAGTCAAACAGTGTAAAAGAGTTTTGGAAACGGTGGCATATTACCTTAAATGCTTTTCTTACCCAATATGTCTATATTCCTTTAGGCGGTGGCAGAGTAGGAAAGGCAAAAAAAATCCGCAACACCATGATTGTTTTCCTGTTAAGTGGTATCTGGCATGGAGCAAACTGGACATTCATTCTCTGGGGAGCTTTGCATGGAGCAGTAGTTTCTCTGGAAAATTTAACGTTTGTCGAGAAAATTCGCATGAGACTCGGGAAAAAGGTAAGCTGGATTTTTACGTTTGCTTTCTTAAATCTTGCGTTTGTTTTGTTCCGCAGTAACAGCATTTCAGAAGCCTCACGATTTTATGGTCAATTATTCTCTTTTACAAATAACGGATATCTTTGGTCTTTGCCGGCGGCTATGGCTGGCTTTAAAAATTATCCGTTGTATCTTATCACCAACCATTTTGGCGGATATGATGCTTCACGGGTGATGTATTTTATCTGGATGCTGGGAGTATTTTTATTGGCGGCATTCCTCTGTACCCAAAGAAGCTCTCTTAACTTCGTAAAAGAAAAGAAAGCAACTGCATGGGAAATGTGGGGGTTCGCATTGGTGCTTTGCCTTTGTATTCTTTCTTTTTCTGATATCAGTACATTTCTGTACTTTAATTTTTAGGAGGTGCCCTGTGAAAAGAAACAATGATAAAAAATTAGTATGGCATTTTCTGATTGGGGTAGTCTTCTTTTTAGGAGGTGCAGCCCTACTTGTATTTCTTGTTGACCCTTTTTTTCATTATCATAAACCCTGGTTTGGGCTGCAACCGCTGCAGTATTCCCATCAGTATCAAGGTTATGGGGCAGTAGAACACTTAGAATATGACAGCTTACTGTTAGGTTCTTCCGTGGTAATGAGTATAAATACAGACACTTTAGACAATAGGCTTGATTGTACCACCATTAAAGCAGTAGGAAATTCAGCATCAGCGCCGCTTTTAGAGACCTATCTTGATACAGCTTTTAAGGAACATGATTTAAAATATGTTTTCTACGGACTGGATGTATTTTCTCTCTACTGGGATCAGAATGCAGCTATATTTCCGGAGGAGGTAGACTATCTGGTAAACAAAAATCCCTTTGATGACATCCACTATTTCTGGAATGGGGCGGTGATTGGTGAAAAAATACCGGACATGCTGTTAGCTTCCAGAGGAGACGGATTTAGTTGGGGACTTGCCTATCAGATTAATCATCAGGGCGACTGTAACCCGGATATGGTTTTGAAAAATTATAATCCTACGATTGATGAGGTAGAATATGAGGAGCATGATTACCGGTACGGTTATGATGAGGTAGAAGCAAACTTAGACCGGATAGAAGGTCTTGTAAAAGCGCATCCCGAAACAAAGTTTGAATTTTTTCTTCCTCCTTACTGTATTACCTGGTGGTATCGGGCAGATAACCAATACCTATTGGAATCTTATCTCTATTCCTTAGACCGTGTCATGGAACGGCTGCTTCCTTACGAAAATGTCAGCTTTTATACGACAGATTTTAACAATGCAGATGTGATTACGAATCTTTATCTGTATCAGGATGTAGCACACGGCGGCACACAGGTAACAGAACAGATGGCACTTGAAATCGGCAATCCCGATTACGAAATCACATTAGAGACTTACAAACAGGAGCTTTCTGATTTACAGAAAGTGTTAGACTGTTTTAAGGAGCGGGCGGAGACGGAAGGAATTGAATTTGTCTATAACGGTCCGATACAGATAGATTAGAATAAGAAAAGGAACGATGAAGAATAACAGAAGAGAAAAACAGAAGAGAAAAAACTGAAAAAACAGTTGACGTAACGATATTCCTGTGTTATACTAACGAAGTATGCCGCACAGTGAGGTCTAAAAGTCTGTCCAGTTCGGATAGCACCATAACTGGCGAGTAATGATAAATAGGAGGTGCCATATGTACGCAATTATAGCAACAGGTGGTAAACAGTACAAAGTATCCGAAGGCGATATCATTACCATTGAAAAACTTGGTGTGGAAGCTGGTGAAAAAGTA
>JAQXGQ010000072.1 GCA_029006795.1 Clostridiales bacterium
GGAGTAAAGCAGAGGGAGAATTTTGCCGGAAAGGGATACGATCCTCATGTGTTAGTGATGAGTGCCACACCAATTCCCAGGACGTTAGCTATTATTATTTATGGTGACTTAGATATTTCCGTGGTAGATGAAGTGCCGGCGAAAAGGCTTCCTATAAAAAATTGTGTGGTCGATACCAAATATCGTCCCAAAGCCTATGCTTTCATTGAAAATGAAGTACGAAATGGCCATCAGGCTTACGTCATTTGCCCTCTGGTAGAAGAAAGCGAAAATATGGAGGCAGAGAATGTCACGGACTATGCCAAAAAACTTAGGGCAGAATTACCAGAGGATATCCAGTTAGGAGTACTTCACGGACAAATGAAACCGGATCAGAAAAACAAAATTATGGAGCAGTATGTCAATAATGAGATTCAGGTTTTGATTTCAACAACGGTAGTGGAGGTTGGAGTAAATGTACCAAATGCCACTGTAATGATGATTGAAAATGCTGAGAGATTCGGTCTGGCACAGCTACATCAGCTGAGAGGGCGTGTCGGACGTGGAGATGCCCAGTCTTACTGCATTATGATAAATTGTACCGGCAGTAAAACAGCGGCGAAGCGGTTGGATATTTTAAATAAATCCAACGATGGATTTAAAATTGCAAGTGAGGACCTAAAACTCCGCGGACCGGGAGATTTCTTTGGCATAAGACAGTCCGGTGACATGGAGTTTTCTCTTGCGGATATTTATCAGGATGCGGGGGTATTACAGCAGGCTTCGGAAGAAGTAAAAACGCTCTTAGAAGAAGACCCGGATTTGTGCCGGGAAGAACACGAAAATCTGAGACATTACTTAGAAATGTTCTTTGAAGAACGAAAAAATAAATTGAATCTATAAGGTAAAAAACTCCCGGAGAATTTTATTAAAAACTCCGGGAGCTTTTTTCTTTTGTACCTTACATCAGGATTAAAATGTCTGAGGCATTTTTATTTGCCAGCCATCTGTTTCTCCTGTGCCTCAATCATTTTCTTAACCATATAACCGCCGACAGAACCGTTCTGTCTGGAAGTTAAGTCACCGTTGTAACCGTCTTTTAAAGGTACGCCAATCTCGCTTGCTACCTCATATTTGAAACGGTCTAATGCACTTTTTGCTTCTGGAACTGCTGCTCTGTTAGATGAACGACTTGCCATAATAGTTTCCTCCTTCTGTACGTTTAGAATAAATCTTTTATTGTCTGGTTTATGAACAAGTATCAAAGAAGATTTTTTCTAGAAAATTCTTTCTAAAAATTTCTTTCACTGATGTTTTGTTCAGTGATAGTATGTGAAGTTTTACGGAGGATAAACATGTAGTATTTGTCAGAAATGTCAAAAAGAGAATTTGCTTTTTTTCAGCAAATTCTCTTTTTGATATATTTATATTACCATAAAATGGCTTAAAATTCAAGACTATCCATTTTCAGATGGTGGTACTATAATCGAAAAACAGTAACAAAAATATAATGGAAATGGGGAAAGAATATGAATGAAGAGTGGTTACAAAAAATTTCAAATCAGGCACAATTACAAAAAATAAAAGAGACGAACCAATATACAGAACAGTTTGGTCTTGTATTAAGCGAAGAGGACGCCCGTTTATTATTAAAAGACAGAACAGATAGTCTGAAAAGGCAGCAGAGGGTGGAACTTGGAGAGGGAATTTTGCCAAAAATCATTTATACATTTTGTGATTCAGAGTATTTGAATCAGGATAACTATGTGGATACGTTAGGTCAGCTCCAGGAAATCTTTTTCCTTTACAAAAATGAAATGCATGACGAAATATCTGATGACGAATTGCTTAGTTTTATGAAAGAACAATTTGAAACCGTATGTTTTGGGGATGTGGATTATTTAGAGGGAACCTGTCTTGCGATTTTTGCAGAGGCAATCCGTGCAGGATATCGTGGATACCAGAAAACCGGAGGAAAGGGCAGCTATACGGAAATGGACATTGCAGTAAGATGGGATAAGGAACTGTTTTTAGAGGCACTTAAGGATTTATTTTAGCAGAAAGGTGGGGTTGTGTTGGAAATACCATATAGCATGGAAGAACTGGTGCCCGTCGTGGCGGAACTTGCAGAGAAATATACCTCCAAAGAGAGTACATCTGTTTCTTATGAAACTGCGGAAAAAATGATGGATGCAGCGATTTACACGATTGGAATCTTGTATTTTGACGGGGATGGAGATAAAAACAGTCCGGCAGGAGAGAAATTGTTATCTCCCAAAGCGGCATATGAGACGGGATATGAGCGTATAGTCCAAAAGGTAAAAGAGATACAGAAATTATATAATGAAATGATTTTGAAATTCAATGCTTACGGAAATGAAAATTATTATGATACGGTGACTAAAGCAATTCCCGGTTTTTTTCAATTCTATAATGCACGTTTTTCTCCGCAGGATCATTTGATTACGATGGATTATCCCACCCTTGCGCCATTGGGGGATAAAAGAGGGATTACGGCGATTGAGACATATTTAAAATATATCTGTATGGAACAATGGTTTTTACATAAGATACCGGAAGATTATGTCATTTCTGTTTTGACAGGATTTCAGGCAAATTATAAGCGACAATTTTATAATATTTGCAGAATTATCTTAAGACACCTTTTATGTTCTGCACTGATTGGCAAAACACTTGGGGAAACTGCTGCGAAAAGAGATTACGAGGATTTGTGTGGAAAAATTGTTTCCTGTGAAAAGGAGCAGTTAGAAAATTTGTTTGTGAATATTTTGAAGAGTCTTATCAAACAGCAGTACGAGGGAAATGAAAACTTGTTTTGGTATCTTGCACAGGATATAAAAGACTTTGTTATAGAACTTTTTGTGGCAGCAAAGGAGGGAAGAATAGAGAGGGTAGTAAGATTGTAGTTACGATTGAAAATGATTTTCGTTTCAATGAAAGAAAATGAAATGAAATCCGAAAAAAATGTAAGCGTTTTCAAATTTGTGTTTACAAATAAATATCTTTTCGTTATGATAGAGGTATCAGGTTTTATCGGCGGAAAATACAGATTGCTGCCATGAGAGAAAAGGAGAAGGAAAATTATGGAACGTATCGAAAAATATATTGATGAACTTTTAGAGAAAAGTACGCCGGATCGTCCCATCTGGAATATTGAAAAAATTTTGCAGGGCAAGAAATC
>JAQXGQ010000073.1 GCA_029006795.1 Clostridiales bacterium
ATAACTCGTCAGGTATTTTATGATAGTATCATCCTCTCCCGTTTCCCATTCTACGAAGAACAATGCCCCCACACTAAGGCTTGCATCATAACCTTTTTCCGCCAATTCCCTTTCCACTCGTCTTAAGGCATGTTCTAAATCTGTTGTATTGTGATAAACATCATCCCCTTTTTTCTCAATAGTTTCCATGTAAACTGCCGCATCGGGGTCTAGGCTGAATTTCGACACCATCTCACGACTCTCCATAGTCGTTAACGTATTAAGCGGCACTGTGATTAATACAAAGCTGATGCAAAACGTAAAAAACAATACCAGATACCGCTTTTTATTACAAAGAATATCATTTAGTCCAAGAAAAGCTATCGTACCCATGTGTTTTTTTGTGTGAAGATTTAAACCTCTTCTCTTATGATAGCGTTCTCCGTTGTCACCATTTCGAATTGCTTCAATCGCTGAAATTTTCTTTAATTTCCTTGTAAACAAAATGCACATGGCTGCCACAAAAATTACAACCATCAAACTGCACACCAGATTTATCCCCAGTGTATTTGCACTGTCTCCTAAAACCATGTTTTTACTGACACTTTCCATCATCACATTTCCTACCGGAATGCTTAATCCAAATCCCACTAACGCCCCGGCTAAAACCAGTGCCAGATATTTTATGAAATATATTTTCTGGATAGAAAAGTTGCGCATTCCGATTGCCTTCATCACGCCGATCTCCCGGTAGTTCTCTTCCATGGTAAACACCAGTGAAAATCTTAATATCATAAGTGAAATGAAAATCAGACACAACCCTATCACAATCAGTAATGCTGCCACAATCATATCAAAAACGTACAGCATGGAGTATGTTCCTCTTGTTATGGTAGTCATCAACGTTGCAAGCTCCTGACTGTTCATGGATTTTACCGTTTCGTCTTCATTCTCTGTATTGAAACTATATACACCTATTTTTACATTCGCATTCTCTTTTGCCATCCTGTCGTAATCCGCTTTGGAAAATATAAAACGACTCATTCCCGACATATCATTTCCAAACATAATATCTTTGCATTGTTCCGCAATTTTATAAGTATAGGTATTGCTGTCAATCTTAACGCAAAGTTTATCTCCCGCTTTCAGTCCGTTTTTCTCAAAAAAACTAATGGGCAATGCCACTTCCCCTTCTTTTACGGTCAGTTCGTTTCCATCATTGTCTAAGGGTTTTGCAAATTTTCCGCCTGCATAGCCAAGATAAAAACTGTCTCCTTCTGCCTTAATTTCTTCCTTCTTTCCAGCTTTTATCACTGATACATCATCTGCTTTTATCTCACACATCTGCTCATAAGCATACTCTGTGACCTCACTGCGGCTTTCCAACCAGTCCTCAAACTTGCCTTTCTCATTTTCTGTTCCAAGCACCACCATCACATCACTGACATTAGCACACTCCATGTAATTTTCCACACCATTTGTGACCAGATTGATATTGCTGATACTGCTGGTCAAAAATACGGTGGACAATGTGATGAAGAAAAATAGAATCATGTTGACACCTTTTCGCTTCATCAGGTCTTTTTTCAGTATTTCATACCACATATGTTTCTTCCTCTCTTTGTTTTCCTGTTTCTGCGATTATTATAAAAGGGGAATTATTAAAAAATCCTTAAACCATGAAAAATAGCACTTGAAAATTCAAGTGCTATTTTTCATAGAAGTTGCATGCTGTAATCGAGTATTTTTTCTTTCCGTTCCTTAAGCATAATCTGATAAAATTCTCTCTGTACCGGCTTAAGAAACGGCGTTTCTTCTACAATGCAGTTTATCTTTTCCATATTTATCCTCTCATAAACACGCTTCAATGCTGCATTGCAGTCCGGATTTTTCAAGGAAGAGATATACTCAAAATAAGATAATTTCTTTCCCTGCTCCATTACTGCAGAAGTTGGAAATACAAATATACGCCTGTCTATTTCCTCCTCCTTTTCCAACACCCTCTCCATCTCTTCTACTGAAAGCTGCGGATAAAGACAGGAACCGCAGTCGTATACCGGTGCCATTTCAGCCGTCTGATTCTTTTCATCCACCAGAATACCCCAGTTCCCGTTATGACGATTGAAATTTCCAAGCAGCGCATCTGCAATAAACATATCCCAAAAAAACTGTTTCATCTCCTGCTGTGGAATGAGTGTCTGTTCCTCTATGGCTGCCATGATAGTGGAAAGCTCCGTGCCGTATCCGTTTTGTTCACTGTCAATGCATGTATTTTTTAACTGTGCAAACTCCATCAGTTTTTTACCGCCTTCCGTAAAATCAAGGCAGGCAACCACTATCTTTTCTTTTCTCCGTTTGTCAGTATAACTTCCAAGCAAGGTTTCCTGTACCCGAATTCCCAACGTTTCATAAATATGGCAGGCAAGATATTCACTGATACAGCCATTTGTATAAGTCATAACTTTCGTCTTTCCGGGCGTAGGGGGAAATTTCAGCATATAGCTTTTCCCCTCATAACGTATATTGATTTTATTTCCGTTTGCACCTCCGTACGCTCTGAATCTATTCACTTCACACTGTGTAAAATCAATCATTCTCTGTCACCTCCTCTTCTCCATAAAGGTATTTTTTGCGCAGGTAATCTGCCTGCTCCTTCGTAATCTCCCCCCCACTGGCTACTGTTGATGGAACTATACAGTTCTCCCCACAGACAGTCCATGTAGGATACCTTATCTTTCTCTCCCCGAATATATTCCTCTAGTGCTTTCTGCAAATGCTCCGGTAGTCCTGCTTCCAGATAGGTTTTAATTTTCGGTTTTCCTTCCGGGTCCATGTCCTTCCCCGTTTCCAATAATAGAAGTTCTTCCATGCTAATTCCCAGTGCCTTTGACAACTTAGTAAGGGTTGCTACACTGCATCTCTCAAGTTCTGTTTTTCCCGAATAGATATCGGAAAGAGTTGCCCATGGGACTTTGCTGTCTTTTGACAGGCGATACCGTGATATGCCTCTTTTCTGCAATAATTCTCCAATTGTCAATTCTATCACCTCAATTTTTATTATTACATATGCAGTTATTTTTCTAAACCTATTTCACTGACAGGGTTATTATATCGGTGTCCCGACAGAATGACAATACGTGCGTTAAAGTATCTCTGAATTTACGCAAAAACATGTTATTTTAGTTATAAAAGTGGGAAACTAAGCAAACGTCTACGAAAGACATGTTTGAGGGAAGTGGTGTTTCAAATATAACTTTAGAACAGTTTTAATAAAGAAATCGGGGTAACAGGATTTGAACCTGCGACCTCACGGCCCCCAGCCGTGCGCGCTACCAAACTACGCCATACCCCGTAGGTTTCTACTATAACATACTTTTTCCCATTTTTGAAGAAAAATTTTTAAATTTATTATTTTTTTCTAAAAGAATAAACCCCTTGCCCCTTTTTCCTTGTAAAAGTTCTTCCCAGATGATAAAATGCGAAAAGAATTTATCAAAAAAAAGGAAGTATCCGTTTTGACAGAATTAGAAGCCTATTACAATAAATTTAACGAAGAAAAACGATTAGACAGCCGACACGGTCAGGTAGAATTTATCACCTCTATGAAATATATTCACAAATATTTAAAAGATACCGCCCTTCGCACGGGAAAAGAAAAAAAAGAAATAAAATTGCTCGACTTAGGTGCCGGAACCGGGCGTTATTCCATTCCTCTTGCAGAAGAAGGCTATGATGTCACCGCTGTGGAATTAGTAAAGCATAACCTCGGAAGACTAAAGCAGAAGAGTAGTCTGGTGAAAGCCTATCAGGGAAATGCCATGAAGCTCTCCCGTTTTGCGGATGATACCTTTGATGTGACCTTGCTTTTTGGCCCGATGTACCATCTGCATTCCGAGGAAGAAAAACTTAATGCTTTATCCGAAGCAAAACGTGTCACAAAACCGGGCGGTATTCTGTTTGTCGCTTATATTATGAACGAATTCAGTGTGATTACTTATGCCTTTAAAGAAAAACACATCACAGAAGCATTAGAAACTGGCATGTTAGACGACACCTACCACTGCACAAAAAAAGCGAATGCACTCTACAGCATGGTGCGTCTTGAAGATATGGACTCCTTAAACGAAAAGGCCCGATTGAAACGGCTTCAGGTCATCGCCGCGGATGGTGCAGCAAATTATATGCGCCCGTTTTTAAATGCCCTTTCTAAAGAAGAATTTGAGCATTTTATTGATTACCACCTTGCCACCTGTGAACGCATGGATTTGATGGGTGCAAGCGGACATACAGTAGATATTTTGCAAATTCCATAAAATGTGTTATACTTTATCTTACGGAGACGTATCGAAGTGGTCATAACGGGGCGCACTCGAAATGCGTTGGCTCCTCTTTTGGGGCACGCGGGTTCGAATCCCGCCGTCTCCGCTCTTTTAATAGCCGAAAATCAGGATTATATTCTGTTTTATTTTTCAATCGCTTTTACTTTTCTGTTTCCCCCATTCAACGCATAAATGCAGATATAGCAGGTATCTTATCAGGAGATTAAAGAGTAAAACTTTTAATCTGAGCAAAAAAATACTTATTCGTCAAGTGAAATATCTACAGGCACCACTTTCTCAACAGCCTCAGAATTGCCCTCATTCCAAATAAATGTAACCCTAAAATTCTTTCCCGCATTTTGTCTTACAAAGTCCGCCAGCTCTGGTCGTTGTGCCATATCCACATAAACAAAATGTTTATATCCCAACTCATCCTCTGAATATAGAAATTCAAATGTAAATACTCCATTATTCTCATCCATCATATCAGTCCCGGAAAATATATGCGTACCGCTATCCGGTTCTTGACCTGAGGTTACTGCCTTCGATGAAACAGTGACTACACTGTAGCCGTCAAAACAGCTGTATGGATTCTTAACAAGTTCTGCTGTAATTTCACGTTCCTGCATCGCATCTGTCCCATCATACCCTACTTCTAAATTAGCAGTAATAACCACCCCGCTATTTGTATATTCATAATCATATCCGGATATCCAACCATAGTTCAACGAACTTGCAGAATCATTTCTATTTATAAACCCCTCAGCATAAGAGGAAAAATTCAGCTCCGTATTCGTAAGGGAATACTGAATATAATTAAGTTCGTCCGTACTGATCTGTCCATCGTTTTTTTCAGAAATCATATCCAAATAATCAAACGACATCCTTGAATTTTGAATAAAGTTGGCAACAAAGCTTTCTTTCCAGTTTTGGCTGTTGACAGAATCTTTATCAAAATTTTCATAGCTAAGTGCCAGCTGAGTAATCGCAGCTTTTAAATTATCCCCCATGGAAAATTCCGAAGGATATATATATTCTTGCCGTTCCGCACTACTTTCATCTGTCACGTCAGGGTTTGCATTTTGCGTGTCCTGCATAACGCTTTCCTCAGTTTTAGATTGTCCTGTCTCATCCCCTGTAGCACAGGCTGTAAGTGATAGTAGTGACATAAAGATTATAATACCTTTGATTCCTTTTCTAATATACTTCATGTTTCCTCCCTTATTATGACTTCTATCTAATAATATTGACACAGGTACACACATAGTGCCCTTAGAATTAAACCAATCTTTTTTTATCTGGTTCTTTTCAAGCCTCATCCGCCCTACTCTCCTTCTGCTCTACATTGCCGCTTCGACTTGCAGTAACTAGAGAATGCTTCTGAAAAGAAAAATATCTTAATTATTTCATACTGCAATGTCATTTAGACAATTCAGCAAGCTAAACTCTATACAGGAATCTAGTCCTATAGAAAACTCATACCCCCGAAAGAGGTTCACAAAAACATAATACATAACACTATTTCAAAAATATCTGTGGTAAACTAAACGATGTTAATCTCTCCTATTTCACGCATTCTTATTTTCATCACTAGATATTTGCATGTCCAATAATCTTTGCACTTTTAACATATCTGCCATCTAAGAATGATCCGCTAGGATAATTCTTAGCACTAGATACTCCTTTTGTGGACTGAGACGTTATAAACTCACATATACTTAATTGAACCTTTCTATTATTGCTCATCATGTACCCATGTCCCCATGCATTTTGACACTGATTATTTGGTGAAAGTTCCGAACTTTTGTGTTTTGTTGATTTCACATCAAGTAACATAAAATTAAACTTTGTTCCATTATCTAATGTTATTTCTGCCACATCTCCAATTTTTCCAAATCCCTCTACCATAGCTCCTGCATAACACTTTCCCAGTCCAGGAACCTTCAACTGAAGCAAATCTGCTTTTCCCGAATTGTACGAAAATTTCTCTAACGCAGAATTTAATCTCTTTGTACACAATGCATTGGGATATGCTTTTCTACACCCCTCAATAGAGTACTCTATAGTCCAGCAATTTGTGTTAGCGACAGTTGCTTTTATGGATGGTTTATCCGTCCCTAACGAGACATTTATCTTCGTTCCAGGAGTGGGCACATTCATCTGTTTCCCATTTGTAATTGGTTGGTAAACGCCTGTTGGAGTAGCAGGTACTGGATTCTTTAATGCCTTAGCTATCTTATTTTTCGTGGTGCTTCCTACAAGTCCATCTGGTGTTAATCCATACTTTTTTTGAAACGCTATAACCGCATTTTCTGTGTTCTGACCAAATGCTCCATCCGCTTTCCCCGTAAGATATCCTAACGAAATTAAATTTTTTTGCATTTTTTTCACATCATTACTAACTTGTCCCTTAGATAAAATATTTTTATTCTTCCGATTTATAGTAATACTTATTGCATCAAGCGTATTCTTGCCGGCAATACCATCTGGACTTAATCCATATGTCTTTTGAAATGAAATAACAGCATTCTTTGTGCCACTTCCGTATATTCCATCAGGCGTACCGGCATTATAGCCAAGTTTGTTCAAATTAGTCTGCAGTGCTTTTACATCATTTCCTCTGCAACCGACTTTTAGCGTACGAGACGTCGCTTTACTTGCAAACGTCATGCTAGTTGATAAAACTTTCTCTTTACCATAGTTATAAGTTAATTCAAGTGTTGCTGCCTCTCCAAATGGATCTTTATTCTCTGACAAGTTCTTTCTATTTAAACTTGCATCAGTTAAATTCCCATTTTTAGCATTACCTGACGAGTGAGTTTTTTCCAATCCGGTCTTCCAATTGGATTCCAATCTTTAAATGAAATATGTTGTGTCTGTACCATTTTTCGCCCTCCTATAATATAATTCTTAACGCATTATTTATATCACAGTAAAAAGGACAATAAAATATTACTTGCATAAACGACATAAAATTTGCACAAACGACATAAATCAGTCGTCGAACAACATTCTCCATTTAAAAAACTCCCTTTTAAACTCCTTACTATGAGTCCTCCCGATTACCACCTTTAATCCATTACATAGCGTAATTTCATGGCTATTTACATTTGTAATAAATTTCAAATTGACAACATACGATCGTTGTATCTGAAAAAAACCAAAATGGGATAATTGTTGCGCTGTTTCAAATATCCGCCCTTCACAAAAATATTCACTGCCATCTGACATGAGATATCTTAGTTTTCTTCCATTTGTTTCAACAAGCAGAAGTTTATTCAAGTTTATCTTTCTGCAAACCCCAGCGGTGTCATTACAATAAATAATCCGCTCCTGAATCTTTGTTTTAAGGAAAAAATCAAGTGCCTCATTTACTTCCTCCAAATGTCTTTTATCGATGTATCTGAAAGCATTCACTCTATAACCCAATCTGGCTAGTTCTGTATGTGAAGTTAAAAAACAAATCTTGCATTGGTTTCCAGAATCCATCAATTTTTCAGCAAGTTCAAAGCCGTTTTCTCCTTCAGCAAGTTCAATATCTAAAAATACCAAATCTGCATCCATATTTTTCATAAAATCTTTTCCGTTACTATATGAATGGATTTGAAATAAAATATTCTTATCCCTGCTGTATTTTTTAATAACAGCCCGTATCTTATCTCTCCATACTGCTTCATCTTCTACGATACATATTTTCATACCTTTTTTCCCTTGGAATAGCAATGCTAACTTTAAACAATGCTTCTCCATTCTCCACTATGGACTCCATATAGTATTCGCCATGATACTTTTCAACTGTCGCAACAATATTTTTCAAGCCAAATCCATGATTCGCTTTATCCTTTTTTGATGTCATAAAAAAGTCTTTTTTTGTATTTATTTTTTCGACTACGCTATTACTAACAACAATAAAAAATTCCTTCTTATTTTCTACAAGTTCCACTCGGATTTTAGGAACAGCTGCTTTTGCGGCTGCTTCAATAGCATTCTGCAATATATTTCCCATCAGGGTTGTAATATCAAACATCTCAAGATGTAGTTTTTCGTTCAACTTTCCTGATACAACAAACTGTATATTTTCCTTTACCGCTAAATATAAATAATAATTAATAATAACATCAAGGAAACTATCTCCTGTGTGAATTTTTAAGTCAAAATCATCCTGAATATTCCAAATTATGTCTATGTACTCTTTGGCTTCTTCTGTCTTTTTTTGCTTCATCAACTCTCTAAGAACACCAATATGATTTATCAAATCATGTTTAAAACGCCGTATGGCCACCGACTGTTGTAATTGATAATCGTATTGCTGCTTTTGCATATACATAAAAGAATGAAGTTCCCTATTCTGCCTATTTGAAAGTACATTTTTTATAGCAAGACTAAGCGTAAGAAAAATAGAATAAATCGCCCCCGCTATACTAATAAAAAATACTGCATATGCATCCCACCCATACGTTGCATGATTCTCGTTAAAGAACGAAAAAACCAAATTATAAAACATTTGAAAAATGCTACCTTGTACTAAAAGTGCAAACTTATACTTAGCTTCTATGTCATTCAAATAAACTTCATTCTTTTTAAGAAGTTTCAAGTATACCAAAAGATATACCAAAAATGAGAGCAGATAGGCAGGCTCCATCCACCATGTTATATCTGTGTCAGCATCCCCACCACCGATTAACACAATCTGTATCAGCATGACACTAAATGTATCAACAATTCCAGTAAAATACATGAGGGCAACACTTAATATCATCAAATGCCCCAAACTCTCCTCAAAAAATAAACTTATGGAAAACACACTCCAAAATATATAGATAATTGGAGAATTTGTATCGAAATATGCGTTGAAAACACCCGCAACAAGCATAATCACCACAGACGCACCAAGAAAAAGTTTGTTTCTCCGTGGACTTAACTTAAAACCAAAATAAATAATGAACAAATATATTAAATAATTCGAAATGTTATCTACGATATAAATCATTTTTCTCACCTGTTGGCAGAAGGTTCAGTAAGCTTTGTTAATGCCATACCGCCATTATCTTTACAAGATACATTATACTCCAAATCACCTCCTGCATAAAGCACTTTGTATCCCTTTCCAAATAGGTTAAATCCATTGCACTTACCCCTATCATACTATGTTGTTAATATTTAATAAATCTACACCAATTATTTGTTTAATCTGCCTAAATTTTGATTTCCCCTACCCTTT
>JAQXGQ010000074.1 GCA_029006795.1 Clostridiales bacterium
CTGATTCCTTGCTAGGTCGCTTTTTTAACCTTGTATTTGATTTGGTAATTATGCACCTGATTTGGATTGTATGCAGCCTACCTATATTTACAATAGGCGCTTCCACAACAGCTCTTTACTATGCTTTTATGAAGAGAACAAGACGTGATGAAGGTTACATATGGAAAAATTTTTTCTATTCTTTTAAAACGAATTTTAAGCAGGCAACTATTATATGGCTTGTCCTACTAGCTATAGGAAGCATTTTAATTACAGATATAAGGATTGGTATGGCAGCAACCACGAGCCTTGGACCTATTATGATTTTTGCATCATCACTTTTACTTGTTCCTTTTTTCCTAATTCTTTTATACATCTTCCCAGTACAGGCGAAATTTGAAAATACAATATTTGCAAACATAAAGAATGCACTTTTAATGTCAATCGCTAATTTGGGATACACATTGCTCATGCTTGTTATTATAACGACATTTGGTCTTTGTTTCGTAAAATCAAAAACCTTTCTGGGAATTTTTGTTGTATGTGGATTTGGATTTGTTACATGGATACTTTCCAACTTCTTTATCATTATCTTTAGAAAGTATCTCCCAGATGAATATGATGAAGACATGGAAGCCACCGGCGTAAGTGCAGACAATCAAACAGGAGGAATTTCTCCATATTAAGAAATTCCGATCTCTCAGTCGATTAAGCATTTCTGCAATGATATCAATCCCATGCCTCGCAAACTAGACAAAGAGGCTGTCGCACTGTGACAGCCTCTTGTATCGTTGCATTCTCCCCAACACATATCATTTTCTCAGAAAGCCACTCTCCATTATTCCTGTGACACCGCCTCCTCAAACTCTAACACCACCTTGAATAAATCCCCATCCACATACAGCTTGAAAGTTCCGCCTATAAGCTCCATAAGACTGTTGGCAATGGAAAGTCCTAAGCCGCTTCCTTCTGTATTTCTTGAACTATCTCCCCGGACAAAACGCTCCATCAGTTCTTCGCTGCTAATATTAAGAGGATATTTAGAGGTATTGCGGAAAGTAATTTCCACTTTATTTCCCTTTTCTTCCATATCAATGTAAACTCTTGTGCCTGGCTGTGCATACTTACAGATATTGTTCATCAGATTATCAATGACACGCCAAAAATGTCTGCCATCCGCCATAATATATATCGGCTGCTCCGGTTTCTTTATCTGCAAATCCAGTTCTACCGCTTTTGTTTTTTCCTCAAACTCTCCCACAGTCTGCACCATGAAAACCCCTGCTTCTAACCGCTCTAAATGGACGGGAAGGTTTCCGGTAGATGCCTTCGATGCTTCGATTAAGTCCTCAATGAGCTTTTTTAATCTACCGGACTGACGCTCTAACACTTCTAAGTATTCCTCTGCCGTGGCATTATTAAACTCTTCTTTTTCCAGCAAATCCACATAATTGATAATAGAGGTCAACGGTGTCTTAATATCGTGGGAAACATTCGTGATAAGCTCTGTCTTAAACCGCTCGCTTTTCATCCGCTCGTCTACTGCCCTAGACATCCCCTCACTGATACTGTTCAGATTTTCCCCGTGCCTTTTTAAATTCAACGACATACGATTGGTATCGATTTTGTACTGCAAATCTCCGGCAGCAATTTTTTCCCCGCCTTCCTTTAATTGATTCATCTGCACCAGTCCACAAATAATTAACACATAGAGTACTACCTTTTCCAGAAACCACAGCAGCAAAGTCATGCCGGTATTATACTGAAACACCACAAGTCCCACAAATTCACAAAAGGCAAGAAACAGCATGAGCAAAATCCATCCCCAGAGAAAGCCTGCATTCTGCCCTACCATACCCAAAAATCTGCCTATCAAGGTACACACTTTGTAAATAAGCGTATTTCTCCACCATTTTCCCAGTTTCACACGAACCGCAAAACTTAGGATAAACCATAACAGCAGCCATCCCATACAAAGTCCTGCAAAAACAAATAACTGAAGATACGGCGTATCGGGAAGATAGTAACTGGCCGCATCCATTACCATAAGCAACACCAGTTCTCCCACGCAGATTAGTACGAAAGCAACATCTAACCAGATTTTATCCGTGAAAAGTGGTACAATTTCCTCCGTATCTTTCCGGCGCCCTGCTGCCAAAAGTAAAAACAAAAATGAACCTATCCCCAACAGAAGCGAAATCAGGCATACCGCAAATACAGAATAACGCCAATCATACATCAGATTTACCAATGTATTCGCCTGAACAAACATGTCCTCTGACCATCCGGGTTCCACCTCCTGCGGTGGAATAGAAACCACAATATAATGCTTTGCCAGATTGCCTCCATAATTTACCATCAAGCTATAATTTTCGTTCAGATAATAATTTCTCTCCTCTGTGACATACAGTCCATCGCGCTCTATGTCAATGGGTGTCAATTCTGCTGCGTCAATTTCCCTGACACCGTCTAACAGCAGATTTCCCCAGTTTTCTCTGGTATCCCCCTGTTCCTCTAACATATTGAAATTAAAATATCTCTGCTCTAAAATCGATGCTATTGCCTCTTCTGACTCAGACAATTCAGCATTTTCTTCTTTTGCTGTTTCTTTCACATCGGCTTCCGTTGTCACAGTAGTCTCAGTCACAGTCTCCAATTTCTGCTCATATTGTTCCTTTTCAAAATTGTAATAAAAAAAATAAATGTTACCCTGCCATTCAAACTGCACACTCTGTACCGGAAAATACTCATCTCCTTCGGTTTTGTAATACAAAATTCCACTTGCATCGTCATAACAGATTTTGTCTGCATAAAGACTGGTCCACGCTCTTGCATCATTGTTCATGTAAGCATAACCGGTAAGAAAACCATCTTTGTAATCAATACTTGTATCCTCTGTTATTTTCATCGTGTAAACATGCAAATCCTCTGCGGTTACTTTCTCTGAAAAATTGCGTTCCAGATATGTCTTTTCACTATTTAAATCCAATTCATCTAAAGTTTCCGCCTCAATGATGCCATACTCAAAACCTATGTTCCCAAAAACTTCCTTATTTGCATCGCTTCCGCCATGATAATAATTGTACATAGCAAGCAGGGAATAGCGGTCACTGACATTAGAAAATGCTGCTTCTTTTGTTTCCTCTAATGAGTTTTTATATACATTTTCTTCTGTCATTACCGCAATCACTGCAATACTTGCCACACATGCCACTGCACTTATTGTCAATAAAGTCCATGCAACAATTTTTGCAGCAGTAGAACCATACCATTTTTTCATAGTTATTCCCCTTTCTTCAAATATTCCTGTGGAAAGAACGTTGCTTTTGCGTTCATGCTTCCATCTTGTATCCCCGTCCCCAGACTACTTTCAAATATCTGGGTTCTGCGGGATTGTACTCTACCTTTTCACGAAGGTGTCTTATATGTACTGCCACGGTATTTTCCGTTCCATAAGGGTTGTCCTTCCATACAGCCTCATATATCTGATTTGGCGAAAATACTTCCCCCGGATGCTCCATCAGAAGTTTTAAGATGTCATACTCCGTCCTGGTTAAGGAAACACTCTCCCCGTCTAAAGTTACCTCCTTCGTCCGGTCGTCTAGTTCAATGCCGCCAATACATAGGTTTTCTTTTTTTATCTTACCTCCTCCAAGCTGCATATAGCGCCGCAGTTGGGATTTGACCCGCGCCTGCACCTCCACCGGATTAAAGGGTTTTGTCACATAGTCATCCGCCCCTACCGTAAGCCCCAATACCTTGTCGGTGTCCTCACTTTTGGCGGTGAGGAGTATGACAGGCACATTAGACTTCTCCCTGATTTTTACCATAGCAGAAATTCCATCCATCTCCGGCATCATAATATCCATCAATACCAGATGAATCTCCCTCTCCTCTAAGACTTTTAACGCTTCCTTTCCATTATAGGCGCTAAACACCTGATAGCCGTCCGCCGTCAGATATATTTTTAAGGCAGACACAATGTCCTTTTCATCGTCACATACCAGTATATTGTACATAATAACCCAAGCCTCCTGAAACTCTTTCGCGATTTTGTTTCTGTTTCTATTGTAATGGAATAATTATGAATTTCCAATGAATCAAAAGATTAAGATTTGATGAAGAAAAACCGGAGCACTTTCGCCGTGCTCCGGTTTTTCTTCATCGCTGGTTTGCCGGTTCCATGTTGACGGAACGGCCTTTGATTTTTGCATTTTTCATACCTTCAAGAACTTCTCTGCCATACTCCCGTGGAACTTCCACAAAAGTATATTTATCATACATATCAATGGCTCCCACCAGCTTGCCCGGCATACCGGACTCTCCGGCAACAGCTCCTAAGATATCACCCGGCTTGATACGGTCTTTCTTTCCAATATTAATGAAAAGACGAACCATGCCCTCTTCCGCACCGGTATTGTCAAAATCAAACTCATCTTCTTTATCATTGTCTAAATTGACCTGACCTAGTGCCTGCTTTAAAAATGCCGCTGCAATGTCCATAGCGGTGTAATCAGAATCATTAATCTGCTTTTCTATGAGATCAATCATATCTTTGAGATTTTCCTCATCAATGATACGACCAATTTCGTCCATGACCTTCTCTGCCTTAATCTGTGCCACATCATCCGTGGAAGGAATCGGCATTGCCACAATTTTTGTCTTACAGTAACGCATGATGTCTTTTAATTTATAGACTTCCTTGCCTTTCACAAAAGTAAAGGCTCGTCCGGTACGCCCTGCACGCCCCGTACGTCCGATACGGTGTACATAATACTCGTCATCCTGTGGAATATCGTAATTGAACACTGCCTCCACATCATCCACATCAATTCCTCTTGCGGCAACGTCTGTAGCAATCAAAATATCCGTTTTTCCGCTACGGAATCCGCGCATAACGCGATCTCTCTGGGTCTGCTTCATATCGCCATGCAGACCTTCCGCAAAATAACCTCGTCCCTGTAGCTCTTCGGTCAGTTCATCTACCATACGCTTGGTGTTGCAGAACACCAAAGACAGCTTCGGGTTATAATAATCGAGAAGCCTCGTCAGCACCTCTACCTTATCTTTTCGTTTTACGTCATAATAGTACTGCTCAATGCTCGGCACCGTCAGTTCTTTTTTTACCACCTTGATAGTAACTGCATCATGCTGATATTTTTTGGTAATCTCTAAAATTGGTTTTGGCATGGTAGCAGAGAAAAGAACGGTCTGACGTCCTTCCTTCGGGATATATTCTAAAATAGTCTCAATATCTTCACGGAAGCCCATGTTTAACATCTCGTCCGCCTCGTCTAAGACAATCGTATTGACCGCCTCACAACGGATGGTCTTTCTGCGAAGATGATCCATCACACGTCCCGGTGTTCCGATAATAATCTGTGCTCCGCCTTTTAACGCCTTAATCTGACGGTTGATTTCCTGTCCGCCGTACACGGGCAGAATTTTTATGCCGTGCATATATTTTGCCAGTTTACGAATTTCATCCGCCACCTGGATTGCAAGTTCTCTGGTAGGGGATAAAATAATTACCTGCGTTTTTTTATTATTCGGGTCAACCTTATGCAGCACCGGAATACCAAAGGACGCCGTTTTTCCGGTTCCTGTCTGTGCCTGTCCAATGACATCTACGCCAGACATTACCACCGGTATTGCCTGACTCTGGATGGGGGTTGCTTCTTCAAATCCCATTTCTGCGATAGCCCGCAGCACCTGGGGATACAAATCTAATTCATCAAATCTAAGTGTTTCCATTTATTGTCTCCATATTTTTAGCCTTTTTATGCGCAACATTCCAAATTTAGCATACGCCCCATCATTTGTCAAGCAAATTGCAGTACCTTTCCCGCATAACTTTCCAGTCTTGTCTTTACAGTATAGTCTTTCTATGTACCCTAAACCTGACATGCTCAGGCAAGGGCTCTATGCTATGAAAAGCAATCGAATCAAAGTATTTTACCTATACTGTTATTGTACCCTTCTTTCATCTGTTCTTTTGTAAAAATGTGAATCTTCGATTGCGGATTTTCTTATGACATCTAAATCATCATCTGATATATTGTATGCCGCTTTTCTGATTTGTTTCCTAAACAACCGAAGCTCCTTTTTTTATCACCTTTTGCTGCAAATTTCCCATAACAATATTGTTTCTGCTTTGTCTTTTTACCTGATAAAGCATCGTATCTGCCACATGTAAGAAATCCCAGTTTTTGTTTTCCTCTCTCGGTATATCAAAACAGATTCCCTGAGACACGGTAACAATTTTTGCTGCCTTTGAATAAGCATGTTCCATATTTAATGCCATAATATTCTGACGCAATTTCCCTGCTCTGTCGAAAACCTCTTCCTCTGTCATTCCCTCATAAATGACAATAAACTCATCCCCTCCATACCGGGCGCAGAAAACTCCCTGACTTTGCATTTTCCTCAATTCCCCGGCAATAGCAAGAATACATTCGTCTCCAGCCTGATGTCCATAGTTATCGTTGTATTCCTTGAAATAATCAATGTCTAATATTTCTACCGCCAGTTTTCCTCCCTTCTCTAAAGCATGTTCAAATGCTTCCGCGGAATAGTCGTTTAAGCGGAAACGATTTGCAAGATTGGTCAGCGGATCTGTCTCTGACTTTTTCTGCAACTGCTCATTGGCTGCCTCTGCCTCTTTCCGTTTCTCATTGGCATGCTCTAAAGAGCTGCGGACACCGAGCATATTCGCAATCATATACCTGTTTTCCCGCTCCATGATTTCTGTCAACTCATAGTAAAGTCCTGTTGCCCGCAGATACTTGTCATCCTGACAGTTTTTTCGATACCACTTTATTTTTAGCGAAACAATTTTCCGCTGTAAGTTAATTATCCTGGAACTTTTTATCATTTTTTCCAGAATGGTTACCGTATCCCAGAACACATCATCTTTATCCATATCCAAAAGCAGTTCACCAAAATCATAAAAGTCATCGAAAATATCCATTATTGCCATATCCGCATCCATCTGCATATGGATTTGCTCTACACACTCCTCACACAATGCAGTTTTTCCAATGGAATAATAAAAACGCGTCTTAAAACATAGCACATAGAGTTTCTCTGCCTTGTGAAGGCTGTCCCAGTAAGATTTGTCAATCTGTTCCACACATTCCTGTGCCTTATCCACCATTCCCTTTTGCAGATAACATCTTCCAAGATTAGCATAAATGCAGGTCATAAGATTTGCGTAATCCTCTATCTGTGGATTCCGCTCCACATAGAATTTCACCTTTTCAAAATATTTTTGTGCCTCATTCTCCTGACCATTCATCAGATACAATGTTCCTACATTTAAGTTAATGATATTTTCCTGATGCGTGATACCGTACTTTTTGCAATAGTTTAATCCCGTCAGGTAATAATCCATAGCAATCGGCGCATTTCCTCGATTTAAAGAAGTAATTGCCATAATATTATACGCCTCTGCCAACTGTTTCCACTGCTCAGACTCATCTAAATAAGTGATCGCCCTTGTTATGTAATGAAACAACTTCTCCCCATCATTTAACAAATAGTATGTTTCTCCCATATAAAAGCAGACAAGCCCCAGTAACCTGATGTCATCATTTTCCACCGCATACTTTTCAATTTCTTCACAATATTTTAGCACTAGTCCGGCGTTTACTCCTCTGTTCTTTTCTACTTCTATCATCCACGTCCTGACTTTCCCATTGTATCCACTGTAATCCATATCAGTCTCCTTCCAAATCTACTCTCAATATGCCTGCAGGCCTACGGGGGCTATACCAAGTGGGAGAGACTCTCCCACTGATACAAATTATAAAGAAGAAGCCCCATAGTTTCAAGGAAATAAATTATTGGAAATATTCTACCGGGTCCACAGGAACACCATCTTTTAAAAGCTCAAAATATAGATTGCTGCCTTCCACAGAATAATATTTTGTCGGCTCACCAATATACCCTAAGACATGTCCTGCCTCTACATAGTCTCCCACCTTAAAATTCAATTCCTTCAGCTGCCCATAGACGCCCTGATATCCGTCCCCTAAATCTACTGTGACCGTACAGCCGGTAACTTCGTTATTTTCAATTGACTGAATTTGTCCTTTCGCCACGGAATACACCTTATCATTGACCTCTCCTGCAATGACAATGGCAGGATTATATTTATACTGGTCTAACGTAGCAAAGTAAACGGTGGAATCCATACTGTAATTCATAATAACATCCCCCTCCATCGGCCACGTCAGCCCCTGTTCTGGTGAAAAATGCAATGTTTCTGCCGTACTTCCTGTCTTCTTTATAGTTTCTGTTTCGGTACTATCTTTTGCTTTGACAGTTTCCTCTACTTCCGCAATCTCCTCTGTTTCCGAAGTTTTCTCCACAGAGTTGGTCTTTGGCGGAATTACGACAGATGCCTCTAAGGGTTCCTCCGTCTCCGGCACTTCTGCTACTTCCTCTTTACCCTCCTGCATTTCCTCCGCAAATTCTGCTTCCATCTGCTGACGCTCTTTTTCCTGATTGTTACTGTAAAGAACTGTTGTACCAATTGCTGCGATGACCACTAAGGCTCCTGCGATGACATATTGTTTCCGCCGTAAAAAACCGGCGCATCCTTTCTTTTTCATGTCCATTCACCATCCATTATTTTTTATTTTTAAAGATAGTCTTTCCGAATATGGATGGTTTATACAACTTTCTACTTCATTTTTTCCTGAGTTAATTCTGCTTCCGGGAAAAAGTAAGCTAAGATTTCCCGATAGTCCTTTCCCTCTTCTGAAAGTACTGCTGCCATATGCTGGCTAAGACCAAAACCATGTCCGATTCCTCTGGTGACAACCCTGATATTTTCTCCCGTATCCGTAATGGTAAAACACGACGAATTAAGCCCAAAGGCTCTTCGAAATTTCTCCCCACTGCACTCCGTTTCTCCCACCTGTACCTTTAACACATATTCTGCCGTATCTCTCTGCGCCACTTGTATCTGAGACATATCCTCTGCTTTTGCCTCAGGAAATGCTTCTTTTATTTTCTGCAAAAATTCCTCTGATTTCCAATAACAAACGGCTAAATATCCCTCCGCTGTGGTGTCTTCATGGCACTCCCTGCAGGACAGATATGGCATATATACATCCTCATACAACTCTCCCATACTTCTGGTATTTCCATTGCTCACTGCATGATATGCCGCATAAATATAGTCTCCTTGCCAAGTCAGCACTTCCCCAGCAGTGGAATTGACACAGCTTTCTAATTTTCCATAAATCTTAAAAAAATCTTCACCAAAAATTTCCTGCATCTCCTCTATCGACATGGCTTCCGGTTCTTTCGTCCCCTTTTTTTTCGCATCCAGGAAATTCGTTCTTGCAATGACGCACTGCGCCTTTAAAACCTCCTCATCGACCGTTACGTTTATCTCCTTTGCCACAATACCAATCAACGTCTCCTCCGGCATCTCACTGTCCTCCTTTGCCTGTCCCACCCCCGCCATCAACTGTTTTAACTGCATATTCTGCATGACAATCGTCACAAGCAATGGGAGAAGTATGAGTACCGTCAACACAGAAAAACCTCTGTTTCCCTTTTTTCCTCGCCTTTTTCTCATAAAAAAATCTCCTTGTTCCATCTAATATATGAAACAAGGAGTCTTCTTATTCTAATTCATAGCAGATATGCCTGCTTCCTCTACATCATCATATCGAAAATGGACATAGACAAGCTAAATGACATATAAAAACTGTATATAATCGCTGCTACCACAAGTATGGAATAGCATACTGTATAAATAATGGGAATTGTCTTTTTTCTTCCCAGTACATATGCTCGCCAGATATAATATCCCGGTGACAGAAAAATCGCAAACAGGATTAACCCGGTAATCTTATAATGCTGCTTATAAATTTTCACAATATCAAGTACCATAAATACGATAAAGCAGATGGTAAGTATCCAGCTTAAAACACTGATTACCATATAGCCCGGAGTGTAGATACTGCTCATATAGCTTCCATTCATCAGGCTGCTATAACTGATATCAAGAGCTCCAAATGTTGTCTTTATACTAATCATTGATATAATCTGGCGAAGTGGCATAATCACCAACAGGAGATAGCAAAATATATCTGTCACCGGGCCATGCTGGATCTGGGGATTTCCAAATCCGCCATTATTATAATATACCGGTGGGTTGTTATAATTTGGCTGCCCATAATTTCCCGGATTTCCATAGGTCTGCTGCTGGTCTCCATAGGTCTGCTGTGACTGCTGCCCGTAGGTCTGCTGCTGGTCTCCGTAAGTCTGCTGTTGGTTCTGATTTTCTTCCATAATATCCCCCTATTTTTTCATTTTTTTCTTAATAATATTGGCAAATGCCGCAAATTGTTCTAATGTCAGTGCCTCGCCCCGGATGGTTACCGGAACCCCTAATTCTTCAATACTTTCCTGTATCACTTCTTTCGGAAGATGAATCTCCGGCGAATTATTCAAACCGTTTGCCAACGTCTTTCTTCTCTGGTTAAAAGACGCTCTGATAATGGAAAACATTAATTTCTCATCTTCCACATCCACAGGTGACTTCTCATGTCTGGTCAGACGGATAACAGCACTTCCCACGTTAGGTCGTGGCATAAAACAGTTCGGCGGTACATTCGCCACAATTTCCGGTTTTGCATAATACTGCACTGCTAAGGACAACGCTCCATAATCTTTTGTTCCCGGCCCTACCTGCATCCGGTCTGCAACTTCCTTCTGCACCATTACCGTAATACTGTCAATCGGTACATGACTTTCAAACAATCCCATGATAATCGGTGTGGTAATATAGTAAGGAAGATTTGCCACTACCTTAATGGGCGCACCGCCGTTGCGCTCCCTTGCTAACTCTGCAATGTCTAATTTCAGAATATCTTCATTGATAACTGTCACGTTATCATATGCGCTTAAGGTATCCTCTAGTATCGGTATCAGATTCTGGTCAATTTCTACTGCCGTAACCTCTCTGGCGTTTTCACAAAGATATTGGGTCATGGTACCGATACCCGGGCCGATTTCCAACACGAAATCCTCTTTTGTGATACCCGCTGCGTCTATGATTTTCTCCAAAACATGGGTGTCAATTAAAAAATTCTGCCCGAATTTCTTCTGAAAGTTAAAATGATATTTCTGCAATACCGCAATGGTATTCTGCGGAATTCCCAGTGTTGCCATAAATTTATCCTCTACTACTTCTGCAATTTTTCATCAAATAACCGGTCTAAAAATTCTGCATACAGTTTTTCATATGTTTCATGGAAAATCTGTGCCACACCAGCCTTTCCGTTTCCTGCCATCTGCGCCTCTTCATAGATAGCAAATGCAGTCTCGTAAAGCTCCGGGTTTTTGTCATAAAAGACCTCTGTCAATCCATCCTGAAAGGTAAACTGTGCCTCCTGGGAAAGATTCTCTTTAAAATCTGCTTTGGAAATACAGTTTTTTTCCTCATAGTCAGAAAGATAAATATGCCCGCCTGCCGATGTCACAAAATCCTCAAAGGCTTCCTTTACATCTTCATAGGTTACCGGGACATAATTCTCACTCCAATACCGATCAAAGGCCTCCCTATCCGGAAACTGTTCAAAAATATCTAATTCCATGATTTTCTCCGTTCTATGTTATCATTTCGCTTTTCTTTCCCATTATATACAAAAACACAGGATATAGCAAAAGATTTCTACTTTTCCTCCTTTTGAAATGCTTTCGTATTAATTTTATCATACCCATTACAATTTACAAACAATATTTTTGTTTTTTCTACTTATATCACTTCCTTTTTTCCTATATTTTCTGAATTTCGCATACAATTCAGTCAATTCGTTCGAACAAATATTCGTCTCTCTATTGCATTCTTTTATGTCATATGTTATAGTAATTTTATCGAACATTCGTTCCTTGCATTCACCTATTTAACCCTAGCTATATTGTAAGAAGTGAGCACCTGCACCAGACTTATCTCCCGCATACCAATATGTACAGGGACACAGAAAGGAAGCGTTTAACCAGAATGAACATTCAGCAGAATCTTTCCCTCATGGAAAAACTCGCCATCCTTACGGATGCCGCCAAATACGACGTTGCCTGCACCTCCAGTGGTGTAGACCGCAAAGGAAACGGCGCCGGCATGGGCAATTCCATCGCCTCCGGTATCTGCCATACCTTTTCCGCTGACGGACGATGCGTTTCACTGCTTAAGATTCTTTTTACCAACGAGTGTATTTTTAACTGTGCCTACTGCCAGAACAACTGTAACTCTGATGTTCCCCGCGCCTCCTTTACTCCCGATGAGGTATGTGAGCTCACTATGGAATTTTATCGCAGAAACTATATCGAAGGTCTTTTTTTAAGCTCCGGTATTATGATAAGTCCTAACTATACGATGGATTTAATTTACCAGACACTTTACAAGCTGCGCCGCGTGCATCACTTTAACGGCTATATCCATGTGAAGGCAATTCCCGGTGCCGACCCTGTTTTAGTGGAAAAGGCAGGTTTCTTAGCCGACCGCATGAGCATTAATTTAGAACTCCCCACTGCCGACAGTCTAAAAAAGCTAGCCCCATATAAATCAAGAGCTACCATTTTAAAACCCATGCGGCAGATTCAGAATAGTATCACGGAAAACAAGAATGAAGTGGCGCTCTACCGCTCCGTCCCCCGATTTGTTCCTGCCGGACAAAGTACCCAGATGATTATCGGTGCTACCCCGGAAAATGACTACCAGATTATGAAAGTGGCAGAGAGCCTTTACCAGAAATTCGAGCTAAAACGGGTATTCTACTCCGCCTTCGTCAATGTCAACCAGAATTCCGATCTTCCCATGCTGCCCGGCGGTCCGCCCCTCCTAAGGGAACACCGGCTCTATCAGGCAGACTGGCTACTGCGCTATTATGATTTTACCGTGGACGAACTTCTGTCGGAAAACCGTCCTGATTTTAATATTTACTTAGATCCCAAGTGCGACTGGGCGCTCCGTCACTTAGAATGTTTTCCGGTAGAAATCAACCGTGCTGATTACCGCACCCTCTTACGGGTGCCGGGTATCGGTGCAAAATCTGCCCAGCGCATTGTCAAAGCACGTCGGATGAACAGACTGGATTTTTCCGACCTAAAGAAAATCGGTGTGGTACTAAAACGTGCCCTCTACTTTATTACCTGTTCGGGAAAGATGATGTATCATACCAAATTAGAAGAGAACTATATCTGCCAGAACCTTCTTGCCGACAAAACACAAATTCCAAAGGAAATCAGGGAAACCGGTTATGAACAAATCAGCCTGTTTGACACCGGAATGATAAGCTGAAAGGACAAATTCATATGTACACTTTTATTTGCGAGGACAGCCCCAATGGCATCCTAAGCGGCATCTACGATGCGTGGGCTTTTAAAATTGAACAGAACCGCCGTTTTCGCTCCGGGAACACGGATAACGTCGCCACTCCCTGCACGCACGAAGATATTTCCCTGCTATGCCGGGAACCGGACAACTATGAGCTGTTCTGCGATTATCTTTCCGTTGCCGTTTCCCCGGAAAAATCCGACAAAGTGGCGCGTACTATCTTAGATCGTCTGGGCATGGAATTTTACGAGACACTTATAAATGCCATCCTTGCCATTACACCAGAGCACAAAAAAGACATCGATAAAGCTGATGCCGCTTATAAGACCGTAGTATATGCCCTGAATTCCTCTGCCGGAGCGCAGGTACTCCATGACCTTGCCAACCCGTATATTCACCGGATTTTCACCCTCTCCCGTGCGACTCATGCGGAAGCTCACCATCTGATGGGCTTTCTGCGCTTCAGTGAATTGGATAATGGGGTTCTTTTTTCCACCATTCATCCAAAAAACAATGCCCTGCCGTATTTAGCAGAGCACTTTACAGACCGTCTCCCACAGGAGAATTTCATTATTTATGATGAAAACCGCCGGACTGCGGCTGTCCATTCTGCCGGAAAAAACTTCATGCTGGTAGACGCTTCCGACTTAAATCAGGACATTCTAAAGCACTATTCCGAACAGGAATTAGAATACCGTGCCCTGTGGCAGACCTTTTTTGAAAGCATTGCTATCAAAGCCCGCATCAATCCTAAACTCCAGGCAAGTAACATTCCGAAACGCTTCTGGGGAGATACCGTAGAACTTTGTACTACCTGACTTTGGAAAACAGCCTCCTTGCATTTTCTTCCGTAACACGCTCTACTTCCTCTACCGTACACCCTTTCAGTTCCGCAATTTTTGCTTCGACAAAAGGGATGTAAGAGGAATCGTTACGTTCTCCACGGTGCGGTTCCGGTGCCATATAGGGACAGTCTGTTTCCAGTAAAATCCGTTCCAATGGCAATGCCTCCACGGTCTCTTTTAGTTTCTTGGCATTTTTAAAGGTCACAACGCCGCCCACGCCAATATAATAGCCCATTTTCACAAATTCCATTGCCATTTCCTTTGAATAGGAATAGCAATGAATGACTCCCGGGATTTCTTTTGCATGTGCCTGCTTCATAATCTCCATCGTGTCTGCCGCCGCATCTCTTGAATGGATGATAACCGGAAGCCCTGCTTCCTTTGCTAACTCCAACTGCCGTCTGAACCAGTACCGCTGTCTTTCCTGTACCTCCGGCTCCTTGTCCCAGTAATAATCCAATCCGATTTCTCCCACAGCAACCGTTTTTTCTCTCGCTGTCTGCTCTTTTAACCAACAATATGTCTCCTCATTTAAATCGGCAATGTCACTGGGATGTACCCCCACTGCCGCATAGATAAAATCGTACTTTTCCGCCAGCGCCAACGTAGTTTTTGTCGAGGAAATAGAAGCTCCCACGTTTATAATTCTTCCTATCCCTTTTTCAGGCATGAATGGAACCAACTGCTCTCTGTCATCATTAAATCTGTCATCATCATAATGTGCATGTGTTTCAAATATCATCGTTCTCTCCTCTATCCCAATCTCAACCGAATTATTGTCCAACTATCTTTGTGCCAAGTTCATCTGCCATTCATACAATGGTTTTGCAATTACTCCATCCTATTAATGCTACCGATTTTTGTAATAAAAAACGGCCAACTGTGTTCTGTCCCGCAATGAGAGTTTTTCCAGTATGACACTGATATAGTTGCGAACTGTTCCTTCACTAAGAAAAAGCCGCTCTGCAATTTCCCGGTTACTTAATCCCTCCGCCACCAGTTCAATGATTTCCTGCTCCTTTTCACTGATATCGTACTGACTGTAATCAAACTCTTCTTTATTTTGCATCAATACCGGTATTTTTCCTATAATCTCGCCGCCAAATACACTCTGCCCACCATAAACAGCATCAAGCGCCGGGACAATTCCCTCAAAATCCTGTTTTAAAATATAACCTTTCACCCCGATACTTAAGGCTTTTACGATATATTCATCATCCGAAAATGTGGTGAGAAACAAAATTTTAGCATCAGGATGGCTCTTTATAATTTCCTCCGCCGCATCAATCCCGCTCATTCCCTCCATACGGATATCCATTAAAAGTACATCCGGTTTCATGCTCTCATAAAGAGAAACCGCTTCCTGCCCGTTATGTCCTAATGCGGCAACTTCCATCCTGCCGCTGGCTTCTAAAATAGTTTTTAAAGAAATTGCCACCAGATTATCATCATCTACAACTAAAATTTTCATATAAATAACCATGCCTTTCTGCAGCCTGCAAGTTTAAAACCGCAGGCACAATATTTACAAAACGAACTTCGTTCCTTTGTCAGAAATTGATTTTCACATTGCATTTTTCCTTACTGAAATGAAGATACGAAATCCCTGCTCTCTGTTGACCCGAAAGGTTCCATTTAATGCCTCGACCCGTTCCCGCATATTAATAAGCCCGATGCCTTCGTCGTCCTTCTTCTCTTTTACCGTACCGTTATCCTCCACTGACAATTGGTAAAATGCCGGATGTTCCCTTAATATCACAAAAATCTTTGTGGCATCAGAATGTTTTAAAATATTAGAGACTGCTTCTTTCACCACAGTGATAAAACAATATTTCACTTCCCGTGGCACATCCTGTCCCATGTCATACTCAAATAATATCTGATAATTTTCCCCTAAGGGCTTTAAAACCTCTGAAATTACCTGTTTTAAGTCGATGGAGTCATCATGTAAGTCGTGAACGCTCTCTCTGATACTGTTCATTGCCTGATTTAAGGTGTCGCTGACCCCGGAAAGCTGCTCATGCAGGGGATTTTCGGGATGAATTGCCAGAAGAGCCCCCATCTGCAGAATGGAGCGGGAAAGCATATGTCCCACATTATCGTGAATTTCTCTGGCGATACGGTTTCGTTCCCTTAAAGTGGCAAGATAAATTTCATAATCCTGTTTTTCCATCAGGTTCTTATTTTTCAGCTTTAATGCTAAATCACGTTCCACACTGTTGTCCCGCAGTTCAATCAGCTCCCGGTGTAGCTGCTCCTGCTGCGCAGTTTTTCTGGCTAAAAATACCGAAAGGACTGCTGTAATTAGCCACAGTATCACCTGTTCCATCACAGGCTTTTCCGTAAAACTCAGGATATATATCAGAATACCGGATGCACCCCAATAAATCTGTTTTTCTGCACAATCATAAAAAACAAGCGGAAGAAAACATACCAGTTCAGGCACAAAAAGGCTTAAAATAAAAACTGCTGCCGCCAGCACCATTTTTCTTTTTTTATCGGTAAAATATATGCTCAATGCCGCTGTAATGATGCCGATTAGTGTTGCCACCACCGACCATATACTGTTTTCCTGCCACACGGTAAGCAAAATACCAAGCACCAGCAATATTCCTTTATCAACTAAAACAGCCATGAATTGCCGCTCCTTTTTTCCACATCGTAATTATTTATCTAAATCATCAATGTTCCTTTTATAAAATATCATTTTCCCGAAACCCTGTCACCCATTTTTCCTTTCTTGGTGACATATGTCACATTTTTTTTGACGCCCATCACTTACGTTTCTTCTCACGAACCTTTATACTTAGCCTATAAGGTGAAACGAATGCAAAAGAAAATTTATGAGGAGGAATGACATTATGCCGACACCTGTTGTAAAAGTAGAAAATCTAGTAAAACGCTATAAAGAATTGGTGGCTTTAGACCACTTTAACTTAGAAATCATGGAAGGTGAAATCTTCGGTCTTTTAGGGCCTAACGGTTCCGGAAAAACCACCACCATTAACTGTATTCTATCCCTGCTCTCCTACGATAAAGGAACTATCAAGGTTTTCGGAAAAGAAATGCTGCCGGACAGCTATGATTTAAAACGCCAGATTGGCGTTGTGATGCAGAATGTAGCTGTTTTTGACGAACTGACAGTTTACGAAAATATTGACTATTTCTGCGGTCTTTACATCAATGACAAGCAGCTTCGTAAAACTTACGTAGAGGAGGCAATTGAATTTGTAGGGCTTTCCGATTTTAAGAAATTTTATCCGAAAAAACTTTCCGGCGGTCTTCTCAGACGTCTGAATATCGCCTGTGGTATTGCCCATAAACCGAAACTGATTATCTTAGATGAACCTACTGTTGCCGTCGACCCCCCGAGCCGCAATAAAATTTTGGAGGGTATTGAAGAATTAAACCGGCAGGGCGCCACCATCATTTACACTTCTCACTATATGGAGGAGGTAGAACAAATCTGTACCCGGATTGCCATTATGGATAAAGGAAAAAATCTTGCCATTGGTACGAAAGAAGAGTTAAAGCAGATGATTAAGAAGAGTGAGATTATTTCTATCGACATTTTAGACATCCGACTTGAACAGATAGAAGAAATCCGGCAGCTAAAGCATGTATATGAAGTTACCTTCGAAAATCACTGTCTGAAAGTACTCTGTGATGGCGGAAAACACAATCTGCTACGCATACTTGACTACTTGCAAAGCAAAGAACTTTCCTTCGGACGTGTTTACTCCGAACTGCCCACCTTAAATGATGTATTCCTTGAAATTACAGGAAAAGAATTGAGAGATTAGGAGGCTGCCATGTTTATTCACACTTTATACTATACCCTCAAAACCATGCTGCGGAATAAATCCCAGGTGCTCTGGTGTCTTGCCTTTCCGATTATACTCGGCACCATGTTCCACTTTGCTTTTGGAGACTTATCCTCCAGCGAGCAGTTTTCCGCTATACCAGTGGCTGTGGTGTTAGATGATTCTAAAAATAATAGTATTTTAACAAATATATTAGATACTTTAGGCGCACCCGGAGAAGATCAGTTCTTAGAAATCACTTATGCCACCGAAGAGGAAGCTCTTTCTCTGCTAGAGCAGAAAAAAATTACCGGGATTCTCTACAGCAACGATACCCTTTCACTGACTATTTCTGCCGAAATGACAGATGATGCCATCAGCCAAAGTATTTTAAGTGCCTTTGTGGAACAATATAACATGAGCTATGCTGCATTATATGATGTAGCCATCACACACCCGGAGGCTATGCCTGATGTAATTTCTGCCCTGATGGAAGAAACAAATTATTTAACGGAAATTTCCTTTGCTAAGGGAGATTTAGACGAGACGCTGACTTACTTTTTCAATCTTATTGCCATGACCTGTCTTTATGCCGCCATGATGGGAAACAATATTGCCATTGACAATCAGGCAAATTTATCAAACTTAGGTGCAAGGAGAAATGTCTCCCCGGTTCACAGATTAATTACCATTTTTGCTGACCTGACTGCTGCACTGATTTTCCAGTTTACCAGCGTTTCTATCAGCTTGTGTTATCTGCACTTTGCTTTAGGTGTAAATTTTGGCTCACAAATCGGTTATGTTCTGTTAGCCGCCCTTGCAGGCTGCCTGACCGGAATCAGTCTTGGCTTTTTTATCGGATGTATTGGACATCTGAACCGGAATACAAAATTAGGTATTCTGATGGCTGCCATTATGATTTGCTGTCTCTTAAGTGGATTAATGATAGGAAATATCCGTATGTATGTGGAAAAACTCTGTCCAGCACTCAATCATATCAACCCTGCCGCACTGATTTCCGACTCTCTGTATGCTTTGGCGGTGTATCCGTCCCATGAGCGGTATTTTACAAACATCATAACCCTGTTCATTCTCTCGCTGTGCTTTAGTTTCGGCGGATTTATTCTGATAAGGAGGAAAAAATATGCAAGTGTTTAACGCATTTTTCAAAATTGCCCGCAAACGTATTACGGCAATCAGTATCTACTTTATCATTTATGCGGTGATTACTCTTATATTCAGCTTCACGGCAAGTGATGAAATCAACTCAAAATTTCAGGCGAAGTCCTTAACCATCTCCATCACAGATGAGGATCATTCCACTGCCAGTGCCGCTGTAACGGAGTACTTGTCCTCCCTGCATGAAATTTCAGAACTCCCCGCCGATGAGGAGGCAATTTCCGACCAGCTTTACTACCGCACCCTTGATTATGTTCTTATCATTCCATCCGGTTTTGAAGAAAAGCTGCTATCTCAGGAAAAAGAAAATCTGTTTGAGAATATCAAAATTCCCGGCAGTGCCAACGGATATTTTGTTGACCAGCAGATTTCTCAGTATACAAGTACACTCCAGTTATACTTAGCCGGTGGCTGCTCCTTAGATGATGCGGTTGCAAAAACGAATACCTCCATTGACGAGCTTGCTCCTGTTTCCTCCGTATCCTTCCACGATGCTAAGAACAATACCAGTTCCCGTGTATTTTATTTATATCAATACCTTCCTTATATTTTTATCGCTATGCTCTTTACCGGTTTAGCTCCGATTTTGGTCATTTTTAATAAGGAAACACTGCATGCACGGATGTGTTGTTCCGCATTTCCACTCGTTAAGCGGAATTTTTATCTTTCCATTGCCAGTATTGTCTACAGCCTGATTTCCTGGATATTGTTTATTATTTTTGGACTTTTGGTTTACGGAAAAGAGATGTTTTCCCACCTTTCGCTGCTTTGTATGGCAAACAGCCTTGCATTTCTTTTCGTTGCTGTTGCCCTCGCCCTACTCATCAGCTTCTTTGCGCCTGATGACAATACAGTAAATATACTTGCCAATATCCTGGGATTATCTATGTCCTTCCTATGTGGCGTATTTGTTCCACAATATATGCTCTCCGATGGAGTCCTGTCTGTAGGAAAATTTCTTCCTGCATACTGGTATATTAAAGCAAACAACATGTTAGCAGGTTTTTCCTCCGACCCCTTTTCTATGAACACCTACTATCAGTGCATCGGTATTCAGCTTCTCTTTGCAGCAGCCATCTTTGCCATTGCACTTTCCTTTTCTAAATTAAAATCAAAGGGGCGTTAATCAATCGAGTAGAAGACTAACCATTAGTTGATTAACCGTCCTCTCGCACCACCTGGCATTCCCTTCGGTACCAAGGCGGTTCCTTAGTTTTCACAGACTATAAGATAATAGCCAAGCATGGATGTATATCCCAGCTTGGCTATTATTTTCTTTGTGATATCAAAAATCTTCATATAAAACTAGAAAATGCCGCCGTCTTTCGTTCCAGTCGCAAGTTTATATCCAGCCATAAGACTTTTCAACTTTGCAGCCTGATTGGAAAGTTCCTCGCTCGATGCCGCGCATTCTTCACTGGTAGCCGAGTTCGTCTGTACTACCTGAGATACCTGTTCGATTGCCTGATCAATCTGTGTTACTGCCGTGCTCTGATTCTCTGAGGATACCGCAATATCTCCAATTAATTCCACAACCTGATTAATCGAATTGACAATCTCATCTAATGCCTCAGCCGTTTTCTCTGCCGTCTTTGTACCATGATTGGTCTTGGCAATGGAATCTTCAATTATCTCTGCCGTTTCACTCGCTGCAGATGCACTTCTTGCTGCAAGGTTACGCACTTCATCAGCCACCACTGCGAAGCCTTTTCCATGCTCTCCTGCCCTTGCAGCTTCCACCGTTGCATTCAGAGCAAGGATATTCGTTTGAAATGCGATATCGTCAATCACTTTGATAATCTTAGAAATCGTCTCAGAGGAGTTATTGATCTCATTCATTGCAGAAATCATTGCTTTCATCTGTTCATTACCGGAAATAGCTTCTTCTTTTACATTATGTACCAAAGTATCCGCCTGACGTGCCTTAGCTGCGTTTTCCCTCGTGCTCAGCGCAATTTCATCAATAGAAGCTGTCACCTGTTCAATTGCACTTGCCTGTTCTGTGGAGCCCTCCGCCAGTGCCTGACTTGCCGATGCTACCTCATATGCGCCTGTGCTCACCTGTGTTGTAGATTCCTTGATATTGCCTAACATGTAGTTGTTGTCTTCCACTAATTTCTGCAGTGCTTTCCCCAGTACATCCCGTTCACCCCGCGGGCTGACAGAAACCGTCATGTCTCCATGGGAAATCTGCTCTGCAATTTTTGCCTGTTCCTTGATGTTGTCTGCCATCTCGGAAAAATGATCCATCAATACGCCCAAATCATCATTGTGCAGCTTCCTGCAGTCCACTTCTACATCACCGACTGCAAGCTTTCGCGAAGCCTCGGTCAATCGTGCCACTGGCACAGTGATGGATTTGATAAGGCTGAGACAATACACACTCCCCAGCAATACACTCACAACACATATGATAATCATCCCAAGTCGCAAAATCTCAATCTCTTTTTCAATCTTAGCACTCTCATTTGCTGATTCTGCTTCCATTTGCGCGATGATTGTCTTCATAACATCTTCTGCATTATTTGCCGAGGTAACTCCGGTAGTCAAAAGCTCCTGTCTAGCACTTTCCAGCTGATTCGCCTCGACATATGAAATTGCTCTTTGTACGGAATCCGTATATTCCTGAATATATCCCATGCACTGCTCGTAATTGGCAGATACCTGACTATCATACTGATCCAGTCTTGCAGCATAAGCAGCTAGTTCATCTTCAGCATTCTTGATGATTTCGTTAATTGTGTCAATCTCCGCCTGCTGCTTCTCATTATTATCCGCATATAGGTACAGAAGATTACGCAAATGTACTTTCACCTGATAAAAATTACTGAACGCCTCGCTGAGTTGAAATTCTCCTCTTCCGTAGTTATCGTAACGTTTCTCGTGTGCCTGATTTGTCAGTGAAACAACCCACAATCCAGTTACTGCTGTAAGAATAATAATTACAAGCATTATCATGCTAAAAAGTGACAGTTTCCCCTTCACCGTCATTCCCTTCGCAGTTTTCATTTTCTTCATAATAAGTACCCTCCTGTTCATTTATTCTTCTTCCTGCGTTTCTTTAGGCAGTTCTGCCTCTTCCGTTTCAATCAGCAGTTCGAGACGTAGCAGTAATATTACCCTATCTTCCACCTTTCATCCTAATAACATTTTTTATGATAATACTTTTGCACTATTCAGTCAATCTTTCTTCATTAAATGACACTTGCATTCACAGAATAATCTTTTTAATAATGGGTACAAAAAAACCTTATCGGCATCCTATAACTATGATGTTCGATAAGGTAAAAAAAACATATATTGTAGCAACTGCCT
The DNA here is from genome assembly GCA_029006795.1 of Clostridiales bacterium. Lineage (GTDB taxonomy): Bacteria > Bacillota > Clostridia > Lachnospirales > Lachnospiraceae > Roseburia. The sequence continues at coordinate 22,479 of JAQXGQ010000074.1, forward strand.
TCGAGCCACTATATTACTTTCAATCATTTTATGACTTCAAAGCTCAAATTTCCCTTATTTGAGGTATTTTTTTATAGCACAATATCCACGCTGCCGCCTACAGTGGTCGGTTCTCCTGCTGCCGTATTTGTTGCAGAAGCCCCTGCGCCGATAGATGTACCCAAAGAAGAGCCCTCCATCTGACTGCCATCTATGGCTGCCTGGCTTTCCATGTTCATTGCAGCTTCCATCTCTGCTTCCTGTTCCACCTGCAAACGAATTTGCGCTTCGTTTAACATTGCTGCCTCCGCGGAAAGATTTAAGATGACACCATCATCAGATGATACCCCCTGATACCTCTGGTTCTCTATCTCACCCTTCAGGTACTTCATATCTGCTTCATTGATTTTACTCATTTCCTGCCTTCTATGCGTGCGGCGTTTCTGCAGCATCTGCTGACGTTTTGTCTTTTCCTGCTGCACTTTGTGTACCGTTTCTATCTGGATTTTTTCTTTTAGTTCACGCTCTTTATTAGCAGCACGGCGCTTTACCTCACCCTTGTTCTGCCGCTCCTCGGTACGATTCTCCCGGCTATGCTTCTTCTGCTCTAATTCTTCCTCTTTTAAATGGCGCACCTTCATCTGGGCACACTGTACCATACGTCTGGCATGTGCTAGTGCATTTGCAACCTCTCTGCTGTCATACTGACCGGTTGCCGCACTTCTTTTTAACACACTAAGCTTGCTTTTTGCCCTTGTAAGTACATTTGCAGCCCCCTGCACTTTTTTGGCTCTCATCAGTTGGGAAGAAATTTCCCTGTGATTATAATTTAATCTCTTTGTTCCTCCGCTGCTTCTTTTCTGAGTGGCTCTAATTCGTGCCCTTGCATCGCTAGTGTTTTTTATGGTTATTGTTCCGGTCATTACCGGATAAGTACTCTCATTTCCGATTCCTGTGCCATTTACTGTAACTGCCATAACTCTTTCCTCCCTGAAAAACGTTACTTCTTATAAAGCTACATCGGCAGGCGCAGAAATTTTGTTTACCTTTTTGTAACGAAACAGTTTGAAAACATTTCCTTTTTCACATAATATGGCACATCCAGAACACTTCTGCCACGTTTACCAAAATAAACACAAGAAACAGTGTGACAGCCAATTTTGATGCCACTTTATTCTTTTCCGGCAATCCCTCTTTTCCCTCTCTTTTCAGCAAAAACAGACAGACAAAGATGAGAATAAAATACAGATAAATATACGGACGATCTGCCGAGGCATAAATCGTAGGAGAAAATCCCATGACGATACCGGAGGCAAGTCCCACTCCAAGCAGCAGCACCGTATCAATGTAAATCTCTAACTGCTGTCTCAACAGACAGAACAATCCATACAACATTCCTGCCGCCGTCACCATCAAAAACAAAATGGGCAGCCACGTCTCCATACTGCTGTAATTCCAGTCCGCCTCCTGCTTTGGTACAATAAAAATCTTTTCATACCAGGGATGTCCAGTGCGTATGACAGAATAACCAAACAGTACCAACACCGGGACAGCAGCGCCTACTGTTTTGAGATAATTTCTGGTTTTTCTATATACAAGTGCTGCAAGTATCACTGTCACAATGAAAAAAATACTGTTGACCTGCGCAATAAAAATACGTTCTACATTGGCTGCACCCATGTAAATTTTTTCCCAGACAGAAAAATTCGCAAACTGTGGCATCCGCCCTTCTATCTCCTGGGCGCTTCGAATAGCATTTCCCGGACATCTTAGAATCGTAATAAGTGAAATCACATCAATCACCGTAAATACGAAAAGAAGCGGCTGTTTCCACTGCTTTCTCCTGCCAAAATAAATCATGGTAAGTACTAGCAATACCAACAAAATTGCCGCTACCTGTTCCTGGCTGCTACCGTAGATGCAAAACAAAATCCCGGCTGCTGCCTCATACCATAAAATTCGTTTTCCACACACCAACTTTTTTGCCAAAAACGCAAGAAACAGTAAGCAAAACAAAGGCCAGAGGTAATTCGTAGTAGTAGCAATCCACCCGGCAGACACCATATCCGAGAATGGATAGAGTAGTGTAAATCCGCTGATCAAAAAAGAAAGTATTCTATTTTCTTCCTCAGAATCCCCCTCCTGCTGCAATATCCGATACAACAGAACAGGAATTCCGGTAAATACCAAAATGTCAATCACTTTCCATAGCAATGGATAGTTGACTAAAGGAATTAAAACAAATTCAATCGCCATCCTAGAAGACCATGTGGCATATCGGTGCGCCAAAATCTCCCAGATACTCCTTTCATCCATGAGGGTCTGAAAATAAACCACATCATCCCCGGCAGAAATCTTTAAAACCGCATGCCATAAGATTGTCACCAGGCAGACTACCCCAAAGGGGAGAAATTTTTCCCAATTTCCCGAAAAATTTCTCCCCTCCCTGGCAATGTTTCCTGTCTGCCTAGTATTTCTCTTGTTTTCTAACATATTTCTGCACCGCTTGGCATGGCTTTCTCCGGTGTCATCAACGCAAGATTGCCTTCCGCATCCTCCGCACAAAGCAGCATTCCCTCTGATAAAACTCCTGCTAATTTAGCTGGTTTTAAGTTCACTAATACCATAACTTTTTTGCCTACCATCTCTTCCGGTGAGTAGTATTTGCGGATACCGGACACAATCTGTTTTACCTGGCTTCCGATTTTTACCTGGGAACAGAGCAGTTTTTTAGATTTCTCCACTGCTTCACAGGCAATAATCTCACCAACCTGAAACTGCATTTTCATAAAGTCATCATATTCAATTTCCGCTTTCGGCTCAATGTCAATCACAGCCTCATCGCTTGTTTCCTCTGGCAGTTCCCCAAGTGCTCTCTGCTCTGCCTCAAACTCTGCCTTCTGAGCTTCGCGAATAGCTTCTACCTTCGGCATAACCTCCTTTACGTCTAAACGTGCAAACAAAATTTCCGGTTTTTCTACCACTTTATTTCCACTCTCATAAAGTCCGAATTTATCTAAATCATCATAAGCGCGCAAAGAAGTATTTAACTGTGCCGCAATTTTCTGTGCAGTTTCCGGCAAAAAGCTCTCTAACAGGCTTGCTCCGATGGTAATCGCTTCTGCTAAATTGTAGAGTACTTCGCTTAAGCGGTCACTCTTTGCTTCATCCTTCGCTAATACCCACGGCTCCGTCTCGTCAATATATTTGTTGCAACGTCTGAATACGTTAAAGACCTCAGAGATGGCATCTGCCACACGCAAGTTTGCCATTTTCTCTGCCACTTTATCTCTCGCACCGGTGGCAACGGCTTTCAAATCCGCATCCACTTCTTCTGTGACTCCGGTACTCTTTACCACACCGCCAAAATATTTGTTGCTCATGGAAACTGTACGGTTTACCAGATTTCCTAAGATATTAGCAAGGTCAGAGTTAAAGCGCTCCACTACAAGCTCCCAGGTGATGACACCATCATTTTCAAACGGCATCTCGTGAAGCACAAAATAACGGGTTGCATCCACACCGAATAAATCTACCATATCATCGGCATAAATTACGTTTCCTTTAGATTTACTCATCTTATCACCGCCCTGTAAGAGCCACGGATGACCAAATACCTGTTTCGGCAGCGGCAAATCTAATGCCATTAAGAAAATCGGCCAGTAAATGGTATGGAAACGGATAATATCTTTTCCAATTAAATGCAGGTCTGCAGGCCAGTTCTTATTGAACAGGTCAGAGGAATTTCCGTCTGTATCATAACCGATTTTGGTAATATAGTTTGTCAGAGCGTCCAACCACACATAAACTACGTGTTTATCATCAAAGTCTACCGGAATCCCCCATTTGAAAGAGGTTCTCGATACACACAAATCCTGCAATCCCGGAAGTAAGAAGTTGTTCATCATCTCATTTTTACGGGACACCGGCTGAATAAATTCAGGATGGGTGTTAATATGCTCGATTAAGCGGTCAGCATATTTACTCATTTTAAAGAAATATGCCTCCTCTTTGGCAGGCTGTACTTCACGTCCACAGTCCGGACATTTGCCGTCTACCAACTGGGATTCTGTCCAGAAAGATTCACATGGGGTACAGTAAAGTCCCTCGTAGGCTCCCTTGTAAATATCTCCCTTGTCATAGAGCTTTTTAAAAATTTTCTGCACCTGTTTCTCATGGTCTGCATCTGTGGTACGGACAAAGTTATCGTAAGAGGTATTCATTAAATCCCAGATACGCTTTACCTCTCCTGCCACACCATCTACATATTCCTTCGGTGTAATGCCAGCCTTGTTGGCTTTCTCTTCGATTTTCTGACCGTGCTCATCTGTTCCGGTCTGGAAATAAACATCATATCCTTCGTATCTCTTATACCTTGCAATAGCATCTGCAAGTACGATTTCGTAGGTGTTTCCGATGTGCGGCTTGCCTGAGGTATAGGCAATCGCTGTTGTCATATAAAATTTTCCCTTGTTACTCATGTCTTATTCCTTCTTTCTTAAAACTAAAAAAGCCCCGTCTTCTGTTAAAAGAAGACGAGACGTTATCCCGTGGTACCACTTCCATTCATCCGCACAAAACCCATGCAGACCTCTTGTCGATATCTCCTGTCCCAAACGTAATCGCCAGAAAGCATTTAATATCCTCCGCTATAACAGGCGGTCCTGTCAGAACTTATCTACTCCGAAAAGTAGTTCATCCCTGCCACTCCAAAGCCATCTTCTATCTATCTTTCCCTATTTCCCTCTCAGCAAATCATCGCCTGAAAAATTGCTATGACACAATATAACATCCAGGATATGATTGGAAATCTCTCTGTAAAGTTCCAATAGATGTACTCTCTTTTTCTGCGTGTTTTTCGCTTTTGCTGTTCTAAGACTAGCACGGAAGAGTGGAAAAGTCAAGGTTTACATTCAATATGTTTCTGTACAATTAACGCGCCACTGACTGCAAAATCGCCTCTGCAAGCCTCTTATGTCCTTCCGGATTCAAATGCTCTCTATCATCTTCACTTGGCTCCGCCACATCCGATGCCGCTAAGAAATCGCAGCCATATTTCTCTGCAATCTTCCGGTAAACCTCCTTTAATTGTTTTGAGACCTCCACGGAATGTTCGTTAAACTCCGGATCAAACTCCGGTTTCCAGACCTCTTCTCCTAATTTAATAGGAGAAATCAGCAATATCTTTATATTTTTATCCGCATTCTTAATCTGCTGTAATAATTTTTCAATGCCAAGTCCGATTAACTCTGGAGAAGCGCTGTAATAAGTTTTGCAGTCGTTAGTACCGAGCATTAAGATGACCCGGTCAAGGGGTGCATGGCTCTCTAAAAGCGTAGGCAGCAAATCCGCCCCCCGCCTGCCCTCCCGCAGTTCATCCTCAAAAATGGTGGTTCTTCCACAGAGCCCTTCCTCTACAATGCGATAATCCTTTTCATAAAGCCGTTTTTCTAAAATTCCTGTCCATCTGGTATCTCTATCGTATCTGCCACCGGTTTTTGGTATCAAACCGTAGGTATTAGAATCCCCAAAGCATAATATCTCTTTCATATCCATTCTCCTTTCTAGGATTTCTGATTGTTTTTATATTTCCTACTTATCCTAGTTGTTTAGTATGATTTACGAGAATTATACCCAATGGATATTACTTTGTCAACATATTTTTCTTTGTCTGTATCATTTATAATCGTGGCGGAAACCATATGCATAGCTCCGGAACTAATTCTTCGCATCCATAGTCCCATCAAATATCTGATTCATTTTCCGCATCACTATCTGATTCTAAATCCATACTCATGATCTATAAGCGGTACTGACTTTGCGTCCATTCTTTCTATATTCACATATGTTCCTCGCTCAATTATCATAAATACTTTATCTATCTGCTCTTCTGTGCCCTGAATCTCCATAGACACAGCACCGTCTGAATCGTTTCTGACCCACCCTGTACATCCAACCATTTCAGCAGCATGCTCTGCCCGATACCTGAAACCTACACCTTGAACCGAACCATATACTTTTATCTGTTTTCTAATAATCTTGCTATTGTAATCACTCATTTTACTGATATGAACAGCCCCCTCTTCCCGGCATATCCTCATCCTTTACATATCTTGCATTGAACTCCATATTTATTTCGCGAAGTTCTTTCCTGCCTTCTATATAGTCCTGATACATATCTGCCAATCCTGCCATACAACCATCACAGGTCGCATCTATATTTCCAAGAGATTCCGCTACAATTTTCTCTCTTTCTTCCTTGGTTGTTTCTGAAATTAAGTATCCCATTCTACTACTCCTTTACTATTTTCCTTACCTAATGATTGCCGAAACCTCTCATCATCCTCATCTGTCCGTTTTTTAGGTCCTCGCATGTGATTTTTATGAGAAGCTCTACGTGCCTTTTTATTCATATGTCTTTCTATTAGCATCTGATCGATGTTGCCATTCGTATACCATTTACCCGAATGATGAATCGCATAAGCCCCTTGTTTTAAGTCTTTCCAAATAGTCTTTTCTACTTCTTTCGGATAGAAAATGGCATGAATAAACTCATGTAGATAGATTAGCACCTTCCTCAAAAATACTGTTATTACTATAGCAACAATAAGACCGCCATCAAACTCCAAATGTTTATCAAGCTCTGAACACCTGATTACAGACAAAATGACCATTGTTAGGAACTCCCCATTTACTATGAAACCATAAGGCTGCATTATCCTTTAACTCTGCTTTTTCTCTCAATGTTATGTATTGTAATTCGCTCATCATAATCTCGTTTTTTATCATTTATGTTTCCTTTGATATTTTCCAATCAATTCGCCCTCTGCTATTACATGTCCGGCAATAGCTTCTAACAAATCCTTTTTTCTAGACGAAGCATCTAAATGCAATTTTGTATCCAACGCATATATTGTAAATTTATATCGATGATTCCAATTAAATGGTGGTTTGGGACCTCTGTAATAATGCTTACCATAACCGATTCCTTGTTCCATATGTATTGGAGTATCAATCATTGCTCCCTGTGGAAGATTTCCTGGGATTCTTTCGACAGGTATAACATTCCAAGCTAACCAATGATTAAATCCCGGCTCAATCGGATGATCCAAATCATCCATAACAATTGCCAACGATACCGTTTCTCCTGGAAGACTCTCTATAATTAACTCTGGAGATTGATCTTTTCCATACCCAGCGCAAGAATCAGGAAGCCATCCTGAATATTACGTTGCCGGAATAGTGGTTTCCTAATTACCGGAATGATGATTAGTGTCCACCGATATTCCTAAAAAGTCTTTCGCAATCAATGGATAGTATTTGTAGACCTGTTGTGCAAGTTCATCTACACCAAAAATAGTTAATTTAATACCTTTTTCTTCACATAGTTTATGTAATTTATTATCATCGCCCGATAGTAGATTTGACGAAGTATGACAACAAATTATCTCTTCTATTTCCTCTACTGGCAATTTAGTCTTTT